>JAGXIS010000055.1 GCA_024635465.1 Bacteroidota bacterium
CGACCAGGTGGCAGCCGCCGGTTACATCGCCATAGCTCCTGATCTTCTTTCTGAATTTGATGAAGATCACTCCCGCACTTCCGATTTTGCTACGTCAGATGACGCTCGGGATGCACTTTACCAGCTGGACCCGGATCGGATTACCGCTGATCTAAAAGCCGTACAGCAATATATCACATCCATTCCTTCATCAAACGGAAATGTGGTGGTTGCAGGTTTCTGCTGGGGTGGTTCGCAAAGTTTTCGATTTGCCACAAATGCTGAGGGTCTCTCTGCTGCACTGGTTTTTTATGGCAGTGCCCCTACAGATGAAGACCGTTTTCAGGAAATTGAGACTCCCGTTTATGGTTTTTATGGCGGCAACGATCAGCGTATTAATGCAACCATTACCGAAACAGAAGATCTCATGGCAAAACATGATAAATTTTTTGAATACAACATTTATGATGGGGCCGGTCACGGTTACATGCGAAGCGGTGATGATCCGGAAGGTTCAGAAGAAAATGTGACAGCAAGAAATCAGTCTTGGGAGTGGATCAAGGAAATCCTTGAAACTTTATAAGATTTGAAGTGCGTTTTTATTCTTTCGAGTTCTTTTGACTTACATCCATTTTTTTTCGGTAAAACCATACCGGTGCATGATGCCGAAAGTTACTATTAAACCGATAAGAGAGGCGATCATATCATAAGGGTCATAGACATTATTTCCGCCAAGGTTATATCAATTCTCATTCACTCCATTCTCCGGATAAAAACTGAGTAACGACATTCGTAAATGGTTCGGCCCACAATGGGACGCCATCAAATCCACGATGAGAAAAATTGGGCACGATCCATAAATAACTATTCGGAATGGATTTATACGAAGTAACGGCTATGTCAACGGGAAAGAAAGGATCCCTATCACCGTGTATGATTAAGGTTGGAGCCTTAATTGTGGCGAGATAAGGTGGTGTGAAGTTCATATCATCATAAGAGGTCGTTACACTCTTCCATTGAGTTATGATGTTTCTAATCTGAGGTTCACCACCTGCATGATCTTGTTTCAATCTATTCATCCAATCATCATGAATATCATCAAAGTTTATGGATTTTAGTATCTCTCTTGCAGCTTCCGGGAAAAAAGATGTGGAACCTATTAACACCATAGCTTCTACTCTTGTTGTATCCATCGTAGCCATATGAGTAAGTGCCATCCCACCTGAGCTAAAACCAATACCTATAAAGGTATCGATCTGAAGGGTATCCATTAATCCGTAAATATCTTTGGCTGATTCTTTATGAGTAAAAATATTTGTGGGATTTGTGGATCTGCCATGCCCTCTTATATCTACCAGTATCACCTGGAATTTCTCAGAAAAATCATCTATAAACTGATCCCACATTGTATGATTCAAAGTGAATCCATGTATCATTACTAGTGGCTCACCGTCACCATGAACTTCATAATAAATTTCAACTCCGTTTACATCTGCAAAATTACCTTCCTGCGCATGGGTTTGAGTGTAAACCGAAAGGGCTAAAAAAAGTAGAATTAGTTTTTTCATTATTTTGGGATTTTTTTAATAAGATTGAATGAGCAACTGAGTTCTGTGATCGTATTGTTTTCCAGCATATGGCCACACCTTTTATTTAAATACTATATCGAATTGGACAGAATACTTTATTGAGTTCTATCAGCTAATCGAATCTAATAATTAGGCAGGCTCGGGGCTTTTCTGAAAAGTTCAGAATCTTTTCTAATTGGTTCAGTGTTTTAGAAAGTCTGAAGGAGAGGTATTAAATTTATTCTTAAAAACCCTGCTGAAGTGAGATACATTCTTAAATCCACACTCGAATGCTACCTCGCTAATCGATTTGTCCGTGGTTTCCAACAAAATTTTTGCTCTTTCCAGTCTCCGACTAGAAATCCACTTTCCCGGAGAGGTCTTATAGTATTTTTTAAAGTCTCTTTTAAAGGAGGACAAACTTCGATTTGCCATGTTGGCAAAATCCCGGATTTTTAAGTCATACATGTAATTCTCTTCCATGATTTCCCAGATAGGAGTCTGGTAGCGATCCACAATTTTCAGGATATATGCAAGTATGTGTTTATTCTCAGGATGGGAGAATATATTAAAAAGAAGTTCTTTAAATTTATTCTCGAGGACACTCCCCGGCAGTGGCTTATCATTCCCAAAATAGGGTAGGAAACTTTTATAACAACTTCGGATTTGATTATCAATTACAAAACTTTCCATAACCTCTTGATTGGGTTCTGGCAGATCATTCAAAGACAAATGCGATCTAAACTCATCAAAAATTGACCTGAGATAATCTTCCTTCAGGTAAAAGACCAATACATCCCACCCATCATAATCAGCCGGTAACTCCTGCAAAAAAGCACATTTTTTTAATAGTGCACCTTTCTTGGGACTGTATTCCCAACTTTGATTTCCATGACTTTGAATCCTTTTCCCACTCAGAGTAAAATTGATCTGCATATGTTTTGAGTACAATTGCAGTATTTTATTCCGCTGTGGACAACTATAGTATAAAAACAGGGTGTCTTTCACAGAAATCTGCGGAAAGAGATTTGGGTTTGCCTTTTGTAATTCATAAACATCCATAGACTCTCCAGGGCTGATCAAAATGGTATAAAACCAATACTGATTTTGTAGGTATCCTCCATTTTGTTTCTAAATAGCATGATTAAAATGAAGAAATCGGAATTAATTTCAAAGTAGGTGAATTTCGAAACTCTTCATTTCTAAGATTATTTATAAAAAGGTTTCCAGGAATGGATTTGAAAGTGCTACGGAATGAAATGACACCTCCCACTTAATGCAAACTTATCCCACACGTAATGCTGTGATTTAGCATGTTACAAAAAAAGGGCAATTGAGCTAATGTAATCACACTTTTTTTACGAGTAAGCAGGAATCTGTAATGTTTAATATTGTGTCATCCATGGCCATTTTCTGGTAAGATTTTGTATCCGCTCTTACTTTTTCAAAATTATACTTTTCTAAAAGAGCAGTTAATTCATCCGGCTCATACAGAATAAAATTCTGTTTGGTGAAGGCAAGATGCTCCACCGAATGGCGTGGGCGATAGCCTATGAGAAACAGTCCGCCGGGTTTGAGTACCCGGTGAATTTCTTTTAGGTGAACTTCAGGCGGATCCAAAAAATAGATGACGTTTAGGGCTACCACCAGGTCGAATCGTTTATCCGAAAAGGGCAGGTCAGTGGTGTCTTTACAATACAGACCAAGTTTCTTAGAGGTGATCAGATCCTCATTATTGGCTTTGGCTTCCTCACACATATCAATCGAATAATCAACGCCTGTAACTGATAACCGAGGCTGAAGCCTGAAATATTCAGGAAAGTGTATACCATTGCCGAAGCCTATTTCCAGTACCTTGTCATCTTTCTGAAGGTTTATGGATTCAAAAGCCAGCTGATAGAGCGTATGATTTGATTCGTTTAGAACCTTGGCTACTTCCTTTCCTGCTTCTCCGGTTGGTTTTTTCAGTTGTAATGAAAGTTCAATTGGATCCATGAGTGGATTATACACAAAAAATAAAGAAATATGTACGGAACATATCTTCCCATTGAATCTTTAACAGGCATAGAATCAATGAGAAAATGATAATCAAACAGAGATAACACAATGAAAAAATTAATGATACTAGGCATACTTTTTATAGCAACGAGTATGTTTACAGCAAGTGCACAAACGGCTGCAGATCGCGCCGCAATTCAAAACACCTTCGGTTTTGGCCCGAAACTCGGCTTTTATAAAGCCCAGGATGCCGATGAAGGAAGTTTTTACGGAGGCCTTCAGGCACGTTTCAGATTAGGAGCTATTGTAGGCATTGAAACCTCCATCGAATATAGTGAAGGACAAAAATACGGTATCGGAGACCAAACGGTTACAACCAGTATTCTTCCGCTTACTGCGTCTTTACTGCTTTTTATGCCGGTAAATCAATACTTTAGTCCCTATGCTGTAGCCGGTGTTGGTGCTTACTATACAAGTTATGAGCTTTCCGGTATCGCCGAGGATCTTGGATTTGATTTTGATGACGATAGCAACTTTAATCTGGGTTATCACTTAGGTTTCGGAACGGAAATCCCCATCACTTCAAATGTAGCCCTAAGTGCAGACTATCGGTACCTTTTCCTGAACCCTAATACGAATGAAGAGTCGTTCGACGGTGCGGATTTCAACGGAAACGTCATTACCGCAGGATTGATGTTTTATTTCTAAGCTTGAAACCAGGGTACAGATTTAATAAATAAATGAATCTCCCCTCCCTCAAAAAGGAGGGGATTTTTTTTACTCCTCAAAAAATTTGGGCGGGCATAGTTGCAGTTTCACCGAAAATAATCCTTAAATGGTACCCCCCTTTCCGGCATTAATGAAATAGCTTTTGTGAAGGTGTATATCTTTTATCCTTATTCTTGGAATACACATGAATTTGAATATACTGTACTTACAGATCAGTTTCTGCTCTGAAAATTCAGAATTGATGTAGATGGGAATGGCTGAACTTTTTTTTAATAAGCAAAAATAAAATGGCTGCCATTATAATGGCACCCATTAGAAATGATATAAGTCCCGGATTATAATTTACAGGCCAATTCGTATCAAAAACCGGTATGAACATTGCATTTTCTAAACCATCTAAACCTGAAATAGAATGTAACATTATATTCGATATAACATGAGCACCTATAGCTGTCCATAATGATCCTGTTAAAATAAAGGCATAACTAAATACAAGAGAACCCGTTGCGGTAGTTAATACCATCATCAGTCCATCTATTGTTAAACCCATAACCAGGAGATGAGATAATCCAAATGGCAATGCCATAATCCATACAGCTTTTCTCCATCCCAATAGTTGGCTTAGTATGATTAAAGGATATCCACGAAATGTTAATTCTTCTAAAAGACTCGACCAAAAAAATGCGTGCGAATCTGTCAGAACTTCCACACCTTTTAAAGAACCTTCTTCGAAATGGAATGGAACAAAACTATAAAGAATTAATCCCATTAGGGTAAACGTTAACAACCCTATAACCACTCCTACAATAAAATTGATGCCTGATTTTGCGTTTAGTTTTAATCCTAATGCTTCTTTCTGAATTTTACTTTTTTCTAGAAGCTTAATCGTACTGACAAGCATAATTATAGTAGCAATCACAGCGGAAACTATGCGTACAAAGTGCGATATCAATGTTTGATTAGGAAATGTTATTTGGACAAAAAAATAGATTAGCCAGGCACCCAAAAATAGCAGAATAAATAAAAGCATTGAGCGGACACTCAACTTGAAACCCTCTTTCTGTAAAAAATAATTTTGCAATTGATGCGACATAGTAATTAGGAATTCTTCAGAATTGGAGGTTTAATCATAGTAACTCGGCAGTAAATGCTTGTTAAGGAGCCTTCTTTTTGGTGAAAAAAAATATGACAAATGATTAATCCCTAATCCTTGGAAGTACATGGTTTTTGATAACCTGATATTGGAGTTCAATGACTGCTGTATTAAAGTCATGGCCGGATTCCGGTACTACAAAGTATTTTTTTTCAGGTGCACTGATTTGCTCAAAATAATCCTTCGTTATTGTTTGTAGCAGAAATCGTATTCGTCGGGACACAGAAAAGCCAAGGGATCCGATTTACTTTTTAGCAGCAAGAAGTATTTTTTTTAACGTATGGAAAAACCTTGTGGTGTTTCTTGCGGGGATCAAATCATCAGGGAATTTTCCGGACGGAGGCCGACCGTTGATAATATGCCATATCACAAATGCTTCGTACCGGTTAACTGCCACAAGATCCATATCATTCTTCGATGATTGTATCGGTAAATCGAGTTTGTCGTTTAACGGGTCATCAGTGAACATGACACAAAATCGGTTATCATCTGTCTTTTTAATATCCTTAAACGGATCTTGATCTAATATAGCCTGGACTTCATTTACAGTTCGCAGTAAAACAGGTACTTCATAACCAAGTGAACTAAATAAATGTGGCTCAATTTTCCCCATCAAAAGCTGACGATCGTTTTCACTTGTATCGAAGAATATATTCCCGCTGCTAATGTAAGAGCTGACATTGGCAAACCCCAGCTCTTCGAATAGTTGTCGGAGTCGGTCCATTTTGACTCTGTGGCCTCCTACATTAATTCCGCGAAGTAAAGCTATATATCTATCTGCCATATTCTTTTTTATTCTTTTGGATTCTTTTTATCTGCATTCTTGTTTTGGATGACACTAATTTGGGAGAGTTAACACCAGACAATCTTAATTAAAATTCCAGTTTACTATTTGACTACAACAAAACACAGATCAATTTATATAAATTATTGGAATTTCATCTTTTGGATTCTAATTGCATTTAATATTGCCAAAAGTGCAACGCCCACATCGGCAAATACGGCTTCCCAAAGTGTTGCTAGTCCAAAAGCACCTAATCCGAGAAACAGTACTTTGACCCCCATTGCCAGCCCGATATTCTGCCATACAATATTTCGGGTGGACCTGGCGATTTGAATAGCAGTCGCAATTTTAGACGGTTGGTCAGACTGAATAACGACATCGGCCGTTTCTATAGCGACATCACTTCCCATTGCCCCCATAGCAATTCCAACATCACTCAATGCAAGAACAGGTGCGTCATTAATACCATCACCAACATAGGCAATTAATCCGGATGTGGTATTTTTTAAATCTGTTAGCTTATTGGCTTTTTCTTCAGGCATCAGTTCTGCATAAATCTGATCAATGCCCAGTTTTTTGCCCACGTATTGGGCAACTGTATCCATATCGCCGCTTAACATTATGGTTTTCTTCACTCCAAGTTTTTTAAGTCTTTCAATTACAATCGCTGCGTCCTCTTTAATTTCATCCGATATAACAAACCAACCCTTGTACTCCTTATCTATGGCTATATGAACGATTGTTCCGATTTCATTATCTGATCGACCATTGAATGTAACCTGCTCTCATGTCATTAGTTTTTCATTTCCAATCAGAACCTCTTTGCCTGAAACCTTTGCCTTAATTCCTTGACCCGGAATTTCTTCTTGTAAATCAACGGTTGGCAGTGATTCAGTCTGCCCGTTACCATACTCAAGAATGGCTTTAGCGATGGGGTGCGTAGAATTCTTTTCAGCTGCTATCACAAGTGGCAGAATCTCCTCACCGTTACTGTTAATCCAATGAATATTCTGAACCGCAAAGTCACCTTTTGTTAATGTTCCGGTTTTGTCAAATACAACGGTTTCAACATCTTTTAGCACATCCAGATAGTTTGAGCCTTTTACAAGAATACCATTATGAGAGGCCGCACCAATTCCGCCGAAATATCCAAGCGGTATAGAGATTACCAGCGCACATGGGCAGGAGATCACCAGAAAAACCAGTCCTCTGTACAGCCAGTCATCAAATACATATGGATTGGCAAAAAAATAGGGGGAAAGGACCAAAAGGGAAGCAAGCAGTACAACGATGGGAGTATAGACTCTGGCAAAAGACCGAATAAATAGCTCTGTTTTTGCCTTTCGTAAAGTGGCTTCCTGAACCATCTGCAGAATCCTGGAAATGGAACTGTTTTCGTAGGATTTAATAACTTCCAGCTCAATGACCTGATTCAGGTTTATCATACCTGCCAATACAGTATCGTCTTTTTTAAAATGGCGGGGCTTGCTTTCGCCGGTCAATGCTGAGGTATCAAAAGCAATTTTGTCATTCAAAAGCTTTCCATCCATGGGAAGCCGCTCGCCCGGTTTTACACGAATAATGTCACCAATTTTCACTTTCGATGGATGAACAGTTTTGGATGAATTATTATGTATTAAGTGAGCTGATTCGGGGCGCACATCCAACAGGGCTTTGATATTCGCCCGTGCTTTTTGAACTGCACTATGTTGAAAAGCTTCACCGATGGAATAAAAAAGCATCACCCCAACACCCTCCGGATACTCCCCAATATAGAATGCCCCCAGTGTCGCAATTCCCATTAGGAAAAACTCGGTAAACAGGTCGCCCTTTCGCAGATGTTTGAATGCCTGTCTCCACACAGGTAGCGCAACCGGTAGATAGGCCAGTAAATACCAATAGAACCGGGTCGTTTCTGTAAACCAGGGACTATGGATCAAATAGTCAAAAGACAATCCAAGTAGTAGTAAAAACATACTGAGGACTGTTTCCCAGTGCTCGATAAAAATTGATTTACGTTGTTTGTCATTGCTTTTTGGTGGCTGTTCATTGCTACAGCAATCAATGGGTTCATGTTGAGAGGCTTTCTTCATATAGTAGTCATTCACTAAGATTGATATTCCTTGATCCAACCAAAGTTAAGCAGACAAGCCATGCAACAATATTGCAAAGATCAGGAAGAACAGGATGGGCAGTGTCCTGTAATCACAAAATTTCCGTGTGAAGGGATAAAGCTCTCCGGCAGATCCTATTTGGGAATGCCGAGATCGGGAAAACAATACGTTTGTTCGCAGGAAGAACAATAGAAATGCACATGGACATCATCGGGATAGGAACAGTTGCAGTTTTCAGAACAAAGAGCATATTTAGTGGTTCCGCTTGCATCGTTGATTTGATTCACCATACCATGTTCCAAAAATGTTTTTAAGGTGCGATAAAGCGTTGTCCGGTCGGCCCGGGAAAAGTGTTCTTCAAGATCCGTGAGGCTTATTGCTGACTTATATTCAAGCATGAAATTCAGAACCCTCATGCGCATTGCAGTTGGTTGAATATCACTGGTTCGTAATCGTTGCTCAGCAGTGGTGGTATTCATCTTAATTAAAGTATATAGATAATTCCGCTAACGGTTTGACTATTTCAAACCATTAAAGTGAAAAAAGTTGGAAATGCTGTAACCTTAAAACACTATTTAACTGAAATGAGCGGCCATGGCGGCGTTGAATCGCTAGTTATAGGTTGAGTAGTTATTTTTTAGAATGAGACAGTTTTATGTATTAAAATTATTTGTCTCTGCCTCTTCGGCCAGTTTCTCACGTAGTGCTTCCAGCCTTCGTTTTTTAGGTTTATGGCAACGCTCATAATCCCACCGTGTTAGAAGTGCAGCAAGTACAAATGCAGATGCTATTCCCACCCATTTCCATACGGAGACATCATTTTGTGACATATTCAGAAAAATCAGGATCATCAACGGCAGGACAAACCACCATACCATATTTTTTGAGCGATTAATCTCATAGGTTACACTTGCTATGGCGTGGTCAAGATCTCCCAGTATCGTTCGTCCAAAGCTTTGTTCCCTCTTCTTTCTGCGTACCCGTCCTACCCAGACATAGCCGGTAATAAAAAATAGAGTGATTACTATCAGGTAATCATATATAGTAGGAGTTTCAGTGATGAAGCTATATATGATGGCAGTGATAATGCCTACGGCCATTAACCCGAAATCATTAACATTAGTCAGGTGGGTTGCTCTATTTTTCTTTGACTTTATGCTCCGGTGCAGGGCTGCTTCATTGATGACATACAACGGCTCCTTGTTCTGTGTGTCCCAGATTTTTTTCATTTCTTCAAATTCCATGGTGCTCATATTCTTCCGATTTGTTAATAAGATGTTTTTTGATCCGGTGAATCTTTACGCCTACATTAGATTCCGTTAAGCCCAGAATGTCCGACATTTCGCGGTAATTAAACCCGTCGAGCATAAGCAGACATAGTGATCGATCGATTTTTCCCAGCTTCCCGATTTCCTCATATAGCCAGTCAAGCCTTTCGTCTTGTAGCTGTTCGCTATATTGTAAAAGAGACACCA
>JAGXIS010000056.1 GCA_024635465.1 Bacteroidota bacterium
AAACAAGTCTTATTGAAGTTGAAAATCAAGCCGAATTGGCGATCAAAAATCTGGCGCTTCAACTTGGTATTCCTACAAGAACTGTTGTAAATCTGAGAGGTTCTCTTGAGTACAGTGATGCACTGCTACCCAATACCTTTGATAAGGATATAGCTTACGAATTAGCACTTCAACAAAGACCGGATTTAAGCCAGACTGAGGGATTGATATCGATGACTGAAATAGAGGGTGATATCATTCGATCGGCTTATAAACCTACTTTAAGTGCATTTGCAAATGCTGCCTATATCGGATCCGTTCCATCGAACCGACGCAATATCATGAGGGTCGAAGGAGAGGATTTTGCATTTACATCGGATACCAGAGACTTTTTTGATGATTCCTACTGGAATCCCGCTGTGTCAGTCGGTCTTCAATTCAATTGGTCAATATTTAATGGATTTCAGACTAAGATGAGAGTTGAACAGAATAAGATAGCGGTTCGGCAGGCAGAAATTGATCGTGAGTATCAAAAAAATGGAATCTATTTGGAGATTGAACAATCGATCAGAAATCTCGAGACAGCACTAAGGAGAATCAACAGTCAGGAGCGCAATATTGAACAGGCAGAATTAAATTATGAATACTCAATAAGAAGGCTTGCTGAGGGAATTGGAACTCCTCTTCAGGAGAGACAAGCGTCATCACTTCTTGATCAAAGCAGAGTAAACTATTTGACAGCTGTCTATGACTATCTTATTGCGTTGAGTGAATATGAGAAAGCGATAGGTAAACCGGTATTAAACAACTAATTAAAAATGAATACAATGCGATATACAGGGAAACGATTATTACTCATTTTATTAATGCCGGCCGCACTTTTTACGGCATGCAGTAATGAAATTGAAGAGGTTGATGAAGGAACCAATGGGGTTCGTTTAATGCCGGTTGAAACAGTAACGATGGTGACTGGAGATTTTGATGACTATATACGTCTATCAGGAACTGTTGAAGCAATTGATGATGCGACTATCTCGTCTGAAAGTTCAGGTCGAATACTCTCGATCAGTGATCGCGGAGAACAAGTAAGCAGTGGCGACATTATCGCACGACTTGACGATCGGGTAATACGAGCACAATATGATGCAGCACAAACGTCTTTCGAATTAGCTGAAGATACGTTCAACAGGTTAGAATCGCTTTATGCAGACTCTATCATCAGTACGCAGGATTTTCGAAATGCAAGAACACAAAGAGATCAGGCAAAAGCTCAGCTGGAACTTGCAAATAAGCAGTTGATGGATTCTCAAATTATGGCACCCTTTGACGGGCGAGTGGAACAACGATTTCTAAGAACAGGCGAATTGGTAAACCCCGGACAGCCGGTGGTTCGACTGGTAAATACTGATAACATTCGAATTTTAGCCGGAATCCCGGAACGGTTTTCTGGTGAGATCACAGAAGGTTCGGAAGTGGAGGTGAATATAAGTGCCATTGGTATAGAACCAATAGAGAGTACAGTGGCTTATGCCGGAAATGTTATTGACCCGGACACGAGAACCTATACTATTGAAGTAGAATTGAACAACCCTGATGGGATCATTAAACCAGATATGATCGTTGAGTTACAGGTCAATAGATCAACCCTTCAGAATGTTCTTATAATTCCCAGAACGGCAGTCTTAAGAGATGAAGAGGGTGCATCCGTTTTTATTTCCAGAATTGAAAATGATGTTAAATATGCGGAATTAGTGAATGTTACCACGGGTATGTCATCCGGACCGGTTATACAAATTCTCAGTGGACTTGAAGAAGGAGACGAAGTGGTTGTATCAGGAATGCGCTCCTTGAGCATTGGGGATCAATTAAATGTTATTCAAACTGAGACCAGTTTGGAAAGAGCAGTTGAGTTAAGCCGGGAGAGCCGTCCGGATGCAGAGTTATAAACAGTTTGAATTAAGTCTATATAAGATCGGAAACCATTTATGAAATTAACTGAGATTACAATTAAGAACAGGACGGCTGTCATTGTACTTACTGCAATATTAGTGATTGCGGGAGCTTACAGTTACAGCTCAATACCGAAAGAGTCTAATCCGTCCATTGAGATTCCAATATTTATCGTAAATACGATCTATCCGGGAATCTCCCCGGCAGATATGGAGTCGCTCATTACGCAACCGATTGAAAGAGAGCTTCAGGGGATCAATGGGGTTAAAGATATTCGTTCAAATACGACTGAAAGTTTTAGTAGTGTCATAGTTGAGTTTGATCTGGACGTTCCCATTGCAGAAGCGAGTCAGAGAGTCCGGGAACGGGTAGATCTTGCGCGTACTGAACTTCCACCGGATGCTGAAGAACCCTTTATTGTTGAGATCGACCTGGATGATTTTCCAATTATGACCGTCAACCTGGCGGCAGACTATCCACTCTCAAGACTTACAGAGATTGCAGAGCGCTTAGAGGAAGACGTTGAAACAGTGGCCGGTATAAGAGATGTAGAAGTTGTTGGTAATGTAGATAGAGAGGTGCAGGTAAATGTAGATTTAAACGCACTTAATGGCTACGGAATTTCATTTGGCCAGCTAGTGGGGGCTATTCAAAGCCAGAATTTAACTATTCCGGTTGGTACAGTTGATGTAGATATGATGAGTTATCTGATTCGCGTGAGTGGTGAATTCAGTGATCCCTCAGAAATAGAGAATTTGGTCGTAGCCAGACCGATGGGTGAAGGACCCCAAGGTCCCGGACTTGTTTACATGAGAGATGTTGCTGATGTTCTGTTTGGTTTCAAGGAGAGAGAAAGTTTTGCCCGGTTACGTTCATATAAGATAGACGAAAATGGAGCTAAGATTGATTTACCGGATGAGGAAATTCAAGATTATCAAGTGATCAGTTTAAACATCAAGAAGCGTCCGGGAGTCAATATTCTGGACACTGCTTCTGATGTTAAAGAAATTATTGAGGAGTATCCCTTTCCGTCCGGAACAAGTGTTGTGATCGCCGGAGATGAAAGTGAGAACATTGTCCAGCTGATATCAGATCTTGAGAACAGTATCATCAGTGGAATGCTCTTTGTGATCCTGGTCTTGATTTTTTTCCTGGGTGTTAGAAATGCACTATTGGTTGGTACCGCCGTACCCTTATCCATTTTAGTTGGTTTCATTGTTCTGCTTTCGATGGGATACTCAGCTAATTTTATCATACTGTTCAGTTTGATCATTGCTTTAGGTCTACTTGTAGATAACTCGATTGTAGTGGTAGAGAATATTTATCGTTATCGCGAAATGGGATATGGTAAATTTGAAGCCGCAAAACTAGCAACCGATGAAGTAGGATATGCACTGATTGCTGCTACATCTACCCTGTTGGCCGCATTTATTCCGATGACTTTCTGGCCCGGTATCATTGGCCAGTTTATGGGTTATCTACCGGTAACATTGATCATTGTGCTACTCTGCTCACTCTTTGTTGCACTGGTTTTATATCCTGTACTGACAGCCTATCTGGTAAAATTGGATGGTGAAGAGTCTAAGCCCACTCCAGCATTTATCAAGGGAACCGGTATTGGTCTACTGATTTTCTTAGCAGTGGCAATAGGTTTTGCGAACATGACTTCATTGGTTGTTACGCTCTTAACCATCGTCTTTTTCTTCTTCTCGTACAGATACTTTATCAAACCTCTTTCAATAACATTTACTGAAAAAACTGTTCCTAGAGTATTAAAGTATTACAAAGTAATGCTAAGAGCATTTCTGAAAAGAGACTATAGACCTAAATATTCTTTACTAAGAAATACACTGGCATTGGGAAGTCTTGCCCTGGCGCTAATCCTGGGAATATTTGGCGCACTAGTCGGTATATTTTCTCCTGCATCCATTGTATTGTATGTAGCTGCCGGTGTGTTTTTCGCAATTGGATTCATAATGGTCATTATTCATTTTCTTGAAGCGATGTTTAGAGGTGGAAAAATCTCCATCATCGTCGGAATTTTGCTGGGTCTATTTAATAGTGTAATTCTATGGGTGGTTTCTTTTTCTCTCTCAATCTCTTTTGAAGTATGGGCAGTTTTACTTGCAATACCGGCGATACTGGTTATTCTGGGCTCCCTGGGACTCCTGCGATCATCGGATAAACCGCTGATTCTAACAGATAATAGAGCATTGATGCTTAATTCTGTGATGGGGACCTTTTTTGCGATCTTAGGCATCTTTACAGTTGCGCCAACAGGCGTCGAGTTTTTCCCGCAGACAGATCCTAATAGCATCGTCATTGAACTGGAAGGGCCCATTGGTATGAACGTTGATGCCAGTAATGAGATTGCAAAAGATGTTCAAGAGAAGGTTTATGAACTCATTGAAAATGATTCAGATGTGAAGGCAAATGTAGAGAGTGTTCAGACGAATGTGGGAGTTGCAGGGGATCCATTTTTTGGTGGCGGTGGACAAAGTCCTGAGTTATCTCGGCTGACTATGAATCTTGTGGACTTTGGAGATCGGACAGAACCTTCATCTACTACTATTTCTAAAATCAGAGATATAGTTAAGGATATTCCGGATGTAATCATCGGAATAGATGGAGAAGAATTAGGTCCACCAACCGGAGCGCCGGTAAATATTGAGGTTTCAGGAGAAGAATTTGATGAAATTGTTCGAATTACCCGAGAAGTGACACAACTGCTTGTGGAGGCATCCGCGACTCAAGAAGTACCTGGGTTGGTTGATGTTAGAAACAACGTAAGTGGGGGTCTCCCTGAATATCGAATTGAAGTTGATTATGAAAAAGCGAGCCGACTGGGGCTTAATATGGCCGACATTGCTCAGACGATAAGAATCGCAAATAATGGTTTGGAAGCGAGTAAATGGCGTGATGGGGAGGATGAGTATGATATTTATGTCAGATTGCGTCCTGAAGATCGACAGAGTTTAGAGAGCCTTCGAAATTTAACTATTAGAACGCTAACGGGTACATCGGTTCCTCTTGTATCGGTTGCAACTTTTGTAGAGGGATCCGGTTTGGGAAGTATTACGCGACTGAATCTACAAAGGACAGCCACGATCGAGGGACAAGCTGCGCCCGGTTTTAGTGGGCCTGAAGTGCTTGTGGCGACCCAAGAACTACTGTCAGAATATCAGGCGAGTTTACCCACCGGGTACAGAATGGAATACACCGGTGAAAGTGAAGATCAAGAAGAAGCATTTGGATTTCTCACGACAGCATTACTCGTTGGTTTTGCACTAATATTCTTAGTGATGCTTGTGAAATTCAATAGCATCGTCTCACCGCTTATTATCATGACAGCAGTTGGTTTAAGCCTGATTGGCGTATTACTCGGTCTGATCTTAACCCGTACCCCTTTTGGGTTGATGACCTTTATTGGAATCATATCACTGGCCGGTATTGTCTGTGTTAATAATATAGTCTTGCTGGACTATGTGAAGCAGCTTACTGAAAATGGCCTTGAGAAAAAATATGCGATTATTGAAGCCGGTATTATACGTTTCAGGCCGGTGATATTAACGGCATTGACAACCATTTTAGGTTTAGTACCCCTGACTTTTGGGATCAACATCGACTTTGTTGAGCTATTTATAAGTTTTGATCCGCAACTACAGTTTGGGTCTGAGAACACAGCTTTTTGGGGACCAATGGGAATTGCGATCATCAGTGGTTTAACATTTGCAACATTTTTGACTCTTGTAGTAGTACCGGTACTGTATTCTGCTTTTGATTCAGTATCGACAAGACTTTCAAAACTGTGATAGTATTACCAAAAACGATGAGAAATTAAACATAGAGGTTAAGTTCTATTCAATTTTTGTTATTTTTCCTTGAGTAGTACTTCTTAACACACTAAAATATTTCAAAACTGTGATTCAACGACCTCAAAGTTTATACCTGGTATTTGCTGTTTTATGTAATTTGGCTGTCTTTTGGAATCCGATATACGGAAGGGCAATGGCTGATCCGGCAACATGGATTAACTATGGATTTGCAATTATTTTAACAATGGCCATTTTTATTGCCTTGGTCTCAATATTTCTTTTTAAAGACAGGACCCTTCAGTTGAGAATTGTCAAGTTGGGAACCTATTTTCAAATTGCGGGTCTTGGTTTTGCGATCAGTATACTTTTTTCAATGGGGGGTTTTGGTACTTATTTGTGGAGAGAAAGTTTAGGAGTGTTATATATATTCATTTCATTGGGGCTCTATTGGTTAGCAGGAAGAGGAATCAAAAGTGATCAAGAGCTTGTGAAGTCGATGGATCGTATTCGATAATCATTAAATTGAATCTACAATCCCCATCAGAAATCCCGGTATTAAAAGTGACTTTGTTGCTTATTGCAGGATTATTGACTTTTGGTTTTGCTCCCATTTTAGTTCGATACGCCACGGATGTTCAACCTTTAACATTGGCCGCGCTTCGCACTTTTTTTGCTGTTCTATTTTTGATTCCATTTTGGTTGGCAAAAAGAAGTTCATATCAGAAATTAAGGAGTGATGGTGCCAAACCCATTTTAATGATTGCTGCCGGGATCTGTTTAGGCCTTCATTTTACCCTGTGGATAGGCTCATTACATTACACTTCTGTAGCATCAGCTTCTGTTTTGGTTACCATACATCCGGTTATGTTGATCGTTGCGGAGAGCCTACTTTTTAAAAAGAAGTTTAATGGGCTAGTCTGGATTGGTGTATTTATCGCTTTTTCAGGTTCCGTTTTATTGGGAATATCGGACAATACCTATGCCGGACAATTTCCAAACGCTCTTTTCGGGAATGCACTTGCCTTTTCGGCAGCTGTAATATTTGTGATCTATTTTTTGATTGGCCGATCGATCAGACAAAAAACAGAGTGGATAGACTATGTTTTTAATGTCTATTTATATGGAGCAATTACGTGTATAATTTTAACGATTATCTGGGTAGGAGGGGTGCCTTATATGAGCGCCTCCGCAATATGGATTGGAATAGCACTAGCAATAGGACCTACAATTATTGGTCATGGATCGATGAATTATGCAGTAAAGTATGTGACACCCACACTTTTATCAACGTTAATACTTACAGAGGCTGTTTTTGCAGCTATTGCTGCTTATTTCATATTCAATGAAGTTCCATCAAACTTCTCGATGATTGCGATGGTTGTAATCATGTTGGGTGTAACGATAAGTTGGAGTAGAAGGCTTGTTCGAAGGAGAAATGAATAATATCCAGTCCCAATTGTTCATAATGGGCACCGTTTGCTCAAGTGAAACAAAAAAAGTAAATTGATGTTACAAAGTGGTACACTAAAAACAGATATTTAGCAATCGTTACCACAAAAATATATAACCCTTTGCACCCTATAGAAGAGCTTCACAGACCGTTTTTTAGTCACTTATTTAATTGTACTAAAGAACCTTCTTAAACAGGAACAAACCTGTATTATATGGAAGTAAAATTACATACTCTTACGAAGACTGTACTCCTGCCGTTGCTATTACTTTCAATTTTTTTCATGTCCTGCAATGAGAAAAATCGAACATCAAAATCTTCCAATTCCAGTCAATCAATTACGAACTATGAGCCAATAGAACGTGATTTTCAGGAAATTAAAGATGGTGGAGTTCTGAGAATGATTACCTATTACAGTTCAAATACCTACTTCTTGAATCAAGGTATTGAAGTTGGTTTTGAGTATGAACTGTTAAGAGAATTTGCAAGGGAGAATGATTTGGCCCTGGAAGTGATTATTGTCGGTGCTGATGAAAATCCTTTAGATCTTTTGAATCAGGGAGTTGGTGATGTAATTGCCGCAAATTATACAATTACTCCAGAACGAAGAACGGCTGCAAATTTTACAAGGCCTTATAATATTGTGGATCAATTGGTTGTCTATTCAGCAGACCAACCGGTACGGCCAAAAACGATTTCAGAACTGGTAGATTCTGGAATTCCAATATCAGTCAGAATAAACAGTTCATACTATTTCAGGTTAATGGAGTTGATTGAGGAAGGCTACGATTTAGAGATTGATCCCATTTCTGAAGGAATAATAGATACAGAGGCACAGTTGGTTCAGGTAGCAAATGGAAATCTGGCAGCTACAGTGGCAGACGATAACATGTTTAATGCAGCAAATCGCTATATGGAAGGACTTCTATCAGGCCCTACTATTGCCGAGTCGGATACAATTGCCTGGGCGGTTAGAAGTAATGCCCCTGATTTGGAAGACCGGATGAATCGATATTTATATAAACATTTCCGCTTTACTGAAGATAGAGAAAAGCCAAGGAGATCTACGTTTTTGAATATTCTTCGCAAAAAATATTTTGAGGAGAGTCAGCAAATGGCTGAATATTACAACCCGGAATGGCAATATCAAACGATAGGTATCATTTCACCTTATGATGAGATAATCAGACAAGTTGCAGAGACGGAGAATTTGGATTGGCTTCTTCTTACTGCGATGATTGCTCAGGAATCCGGCTTTAACCCGCAAAGTAAAAGTTGGGCGGGTGCTGTGGGTCTGATGCAAATAATGCCTCAGTTTGTAGAAACTCCCTATGAAGAACTATATGATGAAGTAACAAACATCCGTGTGGGAGCACGAATCTTGCGAGAGCATCTGGATCATTACGCCTATTTGGATAGTACAAATCAAATTCCTTTTGCATTAGCAACATATAATGTAGGGTTAGGGCATATGGCAGATGCCAGAAGACTTGTAATGGACAGAAATCGAAATCCAAATGAGTGGAGCGAGGTTTCGGATGCCTTGTTAAGATTGATGCAACGCAGATATTATGAAGATGCGCGATATGGATTTGCGAGAGGTATCGAACCGGTACGATATGTTGAGGAGATACTCAATCGCTATCGAACGTATGAGGCGATTATGGCATTGGCTGAACAACAACAGCAAAACGGTTATACGAATATCATAAATCCGGGTATGATCAGACGGCCTTAATCACCAATAGAGTCAGATCGTCGATCAAGCAATGGTTTGAAAAATCATTCACATCATCTACAATACCATTGATAATCTGATTTGAAGATTTATCCCGAAGTTGCAGAATTCTCTCTTTTAGCCTGTCAACCCCATAATCATCACTGCCTTCGGGATTTAAAGCTTCATCCACACCATCCGTGTAACAGACCAGTAAATCACCGGGATTAAGTTGTATATCGGTCTGTACGTATGGTAAGAGAGTTTCAAGCGCTCCTAGAAGTAAACCACCATCACTTAACTCTTCAAATTTATTCGAATCTTTTCTAAGAAGAAGAGGTGGATTATGTCCCGCATTCACATACCGCAATATTTTATGCGTTGACAGATACTTAGCCCAAAAAAACGTGATGAACTTATCAGAGGGTGTATTTCTATAGATTAAGTTGTTGATACGCTCAGTGGCCTCAGATAGGGTTATTTCAACCGGTAGAAGGACATGCAACATGGATTGTAGGTTTGCCATTAGCAGCGCGGCCGGAACCCCCTTACCCGTTACATCAGCGATGGCAAAGATTGTATTTCCATCCGGGGCTATTGCAACATCAAAATAGTCGCCACCCACTTCTCTGGATGAAATAGTTTTGGTAGCCAGATCGATTCCTTCAACTTCCGGAACCGGATCAGGAAGTAACCCTTGCTGAATCGATTTAGCAATGGATAGTTCCTCCTCCATTCTCTCCTTGTCAATCTTATCTTCAAGAAAATAGGTTTTTTGAATGGATATCACTGCCAGGTTTGCAAGTGATTTTAAAAAATTAAAATCAGCGTCACTAAAAGGCACGTTGTTGGCTCTCTCACCCACTCCAATAACCGCTACTTTTTCGCCTTGAATCGCGACACAGATGAGTGCGGCTATTTGATTTTCGGTAATCCAATCGTGACTTTTTTTGAAATTTTTATCAATGATCAGAACATCTTCATCCGTATGACAAAAGATCTCTTCGATTTGTTTTTTCTCCGGCGCTTTAGCGATACCACTTGATGCAAGCAGCATCGGTGTATCTTGATTTTTATAGACCAGAATAAATGTTCTGATAAAAAGCTGACCCAGTAGTGCGAATTTAAAAATTCTGGAAATTTTATCTCGGTCGATCAGTAGGTTAAACTCTTTGGAGAGATCAAATAGTGTATTAAGCTCATGAATGCGGCGATCTAAATTTCTGTATGTATTATTTAATTCATTAAAAAGTTCAGAGTTAACCAGTGCCGCAGTTGAAATGATGCACAACCCTTCAATAAATTCTATTTCGTGATTGTCCAGAGATGTTTGATTCGCCTTGCATCCGAGTAAAAGGAATCCGTGATGATTGTTACTCGTTCTAAGGTTAAAAAAGTAGCTTTTATCCGGATTTGCACTGATTGACGGGAAGGCGTTACTGACGCTATTCAGTTTGAAGTAAGAGTTGTTTTTAAGATTTTCATCAAAGACGATGTTATAAGCATCACCGACGGTCAATAGTGGCAAACCTTTTGCTTCCTTTAAAATGTAGTTACCGGAGACAGTGTCATGAATAAAAATGGCTGCTTTCGGGATCAAGAATCTACCCATTAATATGAGAAGAAGATTGTTGATGATGAAGGAAGGATTACGGGATTCGACAAGAAGCCGACTTGTTTCAAGAACTGTATTTAGTTCAAAACTGGTCTGTGCCCCCGATTGTTTATTGTCCGGCTGCATTAGTCTCTAGTTTCGGTTTTTACTCATACATAGAACATTCATGTTGTTCTTCACTTGGTAGGTAACTTCGTCCATGAGATTCAACATGAGATGAACTCCCATTCCGCCACGTTTTTTCTGCTCAATCTGTTTCTTGAGGTCCGGTTTTTGATAAGTTTTGACATCAAATCCATCTCCACGATCCACCAAATAGATCATGAATTTTTCATCATCCACCTCTATTGTGATTTCAAGATTTTCTTTAGGGTCATTGCTATAGGCATGTTTTATGATATTTGTGCATGCTTCATCTACGGCCAACCTGATATCTGCGACAATATTATCATCAAAGCCGTATTTTTGAGCATGACTCGCCACAAAATCCCTTATATCAGATAGATTTTCAGTCGATGCTCCCACCGTTTTTTTATATGTCTCTAATTTAGCCAATCAGACTATCCTTCTTCTTCTAAGAATTTTTCAATGGCTTGCATTTCGTCTTGCATGATATCATAAAGTGTAGGGAAGCCAAGAAGATCAAATACATTATAAACTTTGTCATTCATATTGGTGAGTTTGATATCCCCTCCATTACTCCTTACATCTTCAATATAGGCCATAAATACACCCAGACCGGCACTTGCTATATAATCAAGCTCTTGAAAATTTACTATGATATTTGATTTATTATTGTGAATGAGGTTTTTGAGAGCATCCTCCAATTGTGATGCTGTGTGTGCATCTAACTCACCCTGGAGGTCTAAAACTTCAAGGCCACTTTTTGTACGATGACTGATATTAAATGTTTTCATTGATCATAGAACTTTGATTGAGATGGAAGCCATAGGACAATATAACGTGTTAATAATTAGACCGAAAATAAAGATACGTTTAAAAGAAAGGCAAGTTTCATACAAAAAAGAGGGTATTACACGTATCCGGTGTAATACCCTGACTATTCATCAAGAGAGACGCTACTTGAGCGCAGTGAATATTAGCGAAAATGATTGAAAAAGAATAATCTAAATAGAATTGTAAATTTAAAGCATTTAAACTATTGATAATTATATCCTTACCGGACAATAAATTTTTTCTGAGATTGGCTTCAATATCGTAATAAGAAGAACTTTATTTAAAAGAAAAAGTTTAATTAAGATTAATAAAATTAATGCTTTACAAAATCATAAAGGGTTTTTTAAAATAAAAAAAACCTATTCTATCTAAAGATGTAAAGTTTTATAAAAACGTTCACATTTGAGAATAGAAAACATAAAAAAAGCCATCGTATTCATTGAATACGATGGCTTAATAAAGCTAAGAAATGGAGACTTGTTTATCAGTCTCTTCTTTGAATCTTGATATTTCTGAACCAGACATCATCTCCGTGATCTTGCAGACCAAAGTAACCGGGTTCATTTTTTCCGAAGATATCTGCGTATGGTTGAAACTTGCTGTTGGCAATCATCTCTTCCCATGCAGGCGTCCCAAGGTGATATTCTACTACGGGTGCGCCATTTTGGAAATGGACAACTGTACCGCGGTACACAAGTACTTCAGCTTGATTCCATTCACCTGCTCCACGAAAGTTTTGTGGAACTGCAGGGATCAGGTCATAGAGGCTACCCGCCATCCGATTACCGTCAACACCTAGCATTGCATCCGGATGTCTTTCATTATCCAGGATTTGCATTTCAGGTGATGATTGCCAGATTGGGGTGTCCTCAATCTCCTGGGCCAGGTAGAAAATACCTGAGTTACCCCCTTCGGAGACTTTCCATTCAAGTTTGAGGTGGAAATTTTGGTACATTTCATCATAGATAATGTCACCGCCTTCACCACCTGCTTCACCCATTCCTGTTCCGATCACACGAAGTGTGCCATCTTCAACGACCCAACCACCCATCGGGAATGCATCGCCGTTATAGCTACGCCATCCGTCTGTTGATTCGCCATCGAAAAGTAGTTCCCATCCATCCTCAACTTCTTGAGCTGTCAGGGTATTGGGTGCTGCTTCTTCCATTACATCTTCTACATCGGCAACTTCTGCTTCTTCGTCGGATGCACATGCAGTGAATAATGACACAGCAAATACAAATGCCAACGATGATTTTAATATGGATTTAATTTTCATAATATTTTTTTAATTAATGTTATAGTTCTGAATCTGCTTAAGCCGGCATATCGGGTAGACTCCAGCCATCTCTGTATTCTTTATGGATCAGACT
>JAGXIS010000057.1 GCA_024635465.1 Bacteroidota bacterium
ATCTAAAAAAGACAGACCTTCTTAAACTTATTTCAAAATTTCCCGGAATTGTGGTGCTTGATGAAGCATATATCGATTTCAGCAGACAGGAATCGATGGCTGAACTGGTTCAGCAGTATCCTAATCTGGTTGTGCTTCAAACGTTTTCAAAATCGTTCGGTTTAGCCGGGATTCGATTGGGTATCGCCATTTCCAATCCTGAGATTATTGAAGTGATGCTTAAAGTGAAAGCTCCATACAATATCAATAAACTTACGGCAGATATGGCACTAAAGGCCTTTGATCAAATGCCGATCATAAAAATTAACATCGAGAAGATTATTGCAGAGCGAGACTATATCGCTGAGCAGTTGTCCTACGCAGATGCCGTAGAAAAAGTGTATCCTTCCGATTCTAACTTTCTGCTATTTAAGATTAAAAATGCAATCGAAATCTACCAAAAGCTTGCAGAAAAAGGTGTCATCATCCGTTTCAGAGGCAATGAACCGCATTGTGAAGATTGTTTGAGAGTGACTATCGGGATGCCGGATGAAAATATTCGTTTCCTCAAAACCCTAAAGGAGATTTTATCATGAAAATAAGGATAGAACAATCCGCACTATCAAGTGAATCCGGGAACTTGTTTCCTCCATCAGCGCTATATGGAATGAAATCACTGCTGGAGTCAGGACATGAGCTAAATATCCCTATAAAAGAGCTCTCCGAAGCTCAACAATCACTCCTGCAGAATGAAGCAATTTCGCCTTCTGAAATCGCTAAAGGAGTAGAAGATGGCGTGATTTCAATGACAGACGGACAATTGGTCTTCAAAAATGATGGTGATGATTTTGTCACTGCGAAAAGTTGGGACCTACTCAGCCGAAAAATTCTTTTCCCTGTCCGAAATACGACTCTTACCCGTGAAACCAAGGAGACTCAAATATCATTATCATTGAATCTGGATGGAACCGGTAAAAGCAGTATCAACACCGGTGTGGTTTTTTTCGATCACATGCTGGATCAGTTAGCACGGCACGGTTTGATCGATCTGGAATTGACCTGTAAAGGAGATTTAGAGGTGGATGAACATCACACCATTGAAGATTGTGCCATCGCTTTGGGCAATGCTATCCGGACAGCAATTTCTGAAAATAAAGCCGGAATCCAGAGGTACGGTTTTGTGCTTCCTATGGACGAAGCTCAGGCAATTATCGCGATCGATCTCTCCGATCGACCTTATCTGCGATGGGAAGTGAACTTAAGCAGAGAATACGTTGGTGATTTCCCAACGGAGATGCTGGAACATTTTTTTTATACGCTGGCAATGAACGCCAAAGCAACCTTGCATGTTAAAGCTGACGGCAAAAATGAACATCATGTCATTGAATCCATTTTCAAAGGATTTGCAAAGGCACTTCGTTTTGCTGTAAGCCGAAATGAACGCATAAAGGGAATACTCCCGTCGACAAAAGGATTGATTTAAACTGTGATTGGAATTGTAAAGTACAAAGCCGGAAATTTAGCATCCGTTTCTAATGCATAGATCGATTGGGTGCAACTTATTTTATTTCTGACGATGCTGACGAGTTGGAAAAAGCGACTGCGATTATTTTCCCGGGGGTAGGACATGCCGCTGCTGCAATGGATGATCTGCGTGCCAAAGATCTGGACGTGTGGCTTAAATCGACAAAAAAATCTGTTCTGGGAATCTGTCTCGGAATGCAGTTATTCTTTGAGACGTCAGAAGAAGGAGATTGCAAAACACTTGGAATTATACCCGGCAGACTCAAAAAATTTGATTCAACACAGGCAAAAGTCCCCCACATGGGCTGGAATCAGTTTGATACCAAAAAAGAACACCCTCTGATCAATGGGGTCGGAAACAAGCAGTTTTTATACTATGTGCACGGTTATTATGCACCTACGAATGAGTACACATTGGCATCTTGCTTGTATATCAAAGATTTTGCCGCAGTGGTAGCCAAAGACAATTTTATGGGGGTACAGTTTCCCCGAAAAATCGGGTCAGGTTGGATCACTGCTACTGCAAAATTTTCTGGATATGGTGAAAAGTAAGGATAAAAAATGAAGATAATTCCCGCAATTGATCTTCTGGATGGACAGGCAGTCCGCCTTCAAAAGGGAGACTATTCAAAAAAGACGATCTATAATCACAATCCTCTCGATGAAGCTCGCAATTTCAAAGATGCAGGTTTTTCACACATTCATGTCGTGGATCTGAATGGTGCCAAAAGTGGAAAGTTTGAAAATCTACCGATCATCCGGGCGATGATTGATGAGTTGGGGCTCTCTGTGCAGACGGGTGGTGGTGTTCGGAAAACCGAAGATATTGAACTTCTGATTGAAAATGGATTAAGTGGTGTCATATGCTCATCCATGGCTGTTAAAAGTAGCAAAGAATGGCTGACGGCTATCGAGTCATACCCCGACAAAATGATTTTAGGTCTGGATCTTAAAGATGGCAAGATGGCCTATGGCGGTTGGCTTGAAACCTCAGATGCACCCATTGAGTTGTTTCTAAAGCCGATGATTGACGCCGGACTTCGTACTGTGCTCAGTACCGATATCGCACGTGATGGTATGTTGAGCGGGCCCAATGTTGAGATGTATCAACTTTTGCAACAGAGTTTCCCAAACCTGAATTGGATTGCATCAGGCGGAGTATCATCCCTCAAAGATCTCATTGATCTAAAAAATCGGCATCTATATGGTGTTGTCGTTGGTAAAGCGTATTACGAAGGGAATATTCAGCTTAATGAGATGGCGCAGTTGAGTGAGAAGGCAGAGGGCAACCAATCCACCACGTCATCCTGAATTTATTTCAGGATCTCGGTGCAATGGGTTATGCAAAGCTATCGACCATATTGAATTCATAAACCTGGAGATCCTGACATCCTTCAGGATGACCCGATATTTTGGGTGGTTGCCACCCAATAACCTTCTGCCTGCTCAAGGAAGCCTCTGCATAGTTGAGACTTATGCCTTCCACCCTACTTTTCCCTTTTCCCCTTTTCAGCCCGAGGGGTCGGGACTGTCGCTGCTCACCAGCTTTTCACTACGCTACGCTTCGTGGGAATCGCTACGCTCGGAGCACTTTTCACTTTTCACTAAATTCATATTATCACGACCAAATTCACATACTTACCAAATAATCTTTTATCTTTGTCATCAGAAATTATGCTGACTAAACGAATCATACCCTGTCTCGACATCAAGAATGGCAGAACCGTTAAGGGGGTTAACTTTATCGGATTGCGGGATGCCGGGGATCCAATTGAACTGGCTCGTCGCTACACGAATGAGGGTGCCGATGAATTGGTCTTTTTAGATATTACTGCGACAAAAGAAAAGCGAAAAACATTGGTTAATCTTGTAAGAGATATCGCAAAAGAAATCAATATCCCCTTTACAGTGGGTGGAGGAATTCGTACAGTGGATGAAATTGAAGAAATACTGAAAGCGGGTGCAGATAAAGTTTCACTCAACAGTTCGATTGTGAAAAATCCGGGACTTTTGACAGAAGCTTCATCTGCATTTGGATCACAGGCGATTGTCGCTGCTGTGGATGCAAAACGTGTTGGAAAATCCTGGGAAGTTTTTGTGAAAGGTGGTTCAGAAGCAACAGGTATTGATGCCATTGAATGGATGAAAAAAGTGGAACTTTTAGGAGCCGGAGAAATTCTGCTTACCAGTATGGATCGGGATGGCACAAAATCAGGTTTTGATATTGATTTACTGAAATTAGTCAATCAAACAGTTACCATACCGGTAATCGCAAGCGGAGGAGCCGGTACGGTTCAACACTGTTGCGAAGCCGTACTAAATGGAAATGCTGACGCGGTGTTGGCTGCAAGTATCTTTCATTTCAGAGAGATCGAAATCTCTGAAATGAAAAAGGAGATGGCACTTCAAGGGATAAGTGTCCGAACAATTAACGAATCAATAAACTAAAGAATGGCGAAGGAAGAAATAGAATTTTTATATGACCTCGAAAGATTATTAATCAGCAGACGTCTGGATAAACCCAAAGGGTCATACTCTAGTAAACTGTTTAAAAAAGGCATCGATAAAATTGCCCAAAAACTGGGTGAAGAGGCTGTTGAAACCATCATTGCGTCGAAAAATAAAAAACAGTCGGAACTCGTGGGTGAATCCGCAGACTTGATCTATCACCTGCTTGTTCTTCTCGTTGAAAAAGAAATTCCTTTTGATACGGTTATTCAGGAGATGATGTTGAGGAGTAAAAAGTGAACCTCTACCCTGCCGGATAAATATAATTCGCTTCAAAACTAAGCGGTATTCCTAACCACCAGTAGATCAGTAAGAAGATCGTCCAGGCAATGCCAAATATGATGGAGTAGGGTATCATCATCGAGATCAATGTCCCTATTCCCGTATTTTTCACATAACGTTGACAGAAGACCACTACAAGCGGGAAGTACGGTAATAACGGCGTTATGATATTGGATACGGAATCACCAACCCGATAGGCAGCCTGAGTTAAATCCGGTGAAATGCCCAGTTGCATCAACATTGGCACAAATATAGGAGCAATCAACGCCCACTTAGCTGATGCCGAGCCTACCAGTAAATTAACACTGGCACTTAAAAAGATAATCCCTACAATAGTTAACTGCCCCGGTAATGCTAATGCTTGAAGAAAGTTCGCACCTTTTACAGCAATCAGCAGACCAATATTTGACTTACCAAAAGCATCAATAAAGAGTGCACAGAAAAAGGCCATCACTATATAGTAACCCATGCTCTCCATCGCTTTTGACATGTTATCAATCATATCCTTGGAGGATTTGTACCTGCCTGAGGCATATCCATAAACGACGCCCGGGATCAACAAAAAGATAAAGATGAGAGGCACAATCGCCTGCATCAGCGGGGCATTAAACGAGAAGAGTGAACTAACTTCCGGGTTATCCCAACTCGGATCCCTCAATGATGAACTCTCCGGCCATGCCCACAAAAAGAGACCGACAACACCGGCCAGCATAGCAAAAAATCCGAGCCAAAAAGCGCGACTCTCTTTGGGTGTAACATCTTCCATTTTGGGCATTTCATCTTTGTCGCCGTCTACCCTGATACCTGCCAGTCTGGGTTCCACAATCTTATCAGTGATATACCAACCAACTGCTACAATCAACAGACAGGCTGCCGCCGTAAAATAGATGTTATTTAATGGATTCAATTCAATTGCCGGATCCAGTATTCTTGCGGCTTCCAACGTAAAACTCATCAATAGCGGATCGATGGCTGATGGTATAAAGTTCGCGGAAAAACCCCCACTCACCCCCGCAAATGCGGCCGCAATTCCAGCTAACGGATGACGCCCGGCAGCGTAAAAAATCACACCGCCTAAAGGGATCACCAACACATATCCGGCATCGGCAGCTGTATGACTCACAATGGCTATTAAAATTAACATGGGTGTCAAAAATGTAGCCGGTGTGAATCCAAGTAGTTTTTTAAGTCCGGCATCAATCCATCCCGAGTGTTCCGCAACACCCACACCGAGCATCGCAACCAGTACAATTCCCAACGGGGCAAAGAGCACAAAGGTTCGAACCATCGATGCCAAAAAGCCTGCCAGACTATCCCCGGTAAGTTGATTTTGAACCGAAAGTTCAGCACCGGTTAAAGGGTGAACCTCTCCAAAATCAAATGGAGAAAGAATGGCTGAAAATACCCACACAATGATTAACAGTAAGAAAAAGAGCATCGCCGGATCGGGAAGTTTGTTACCGAGCGTCTCTATTCCATTTAAAAATTTATCAAATATAGTTCCACTTCCCTCCGAAGATGGAACATTTTTTGGGGTGTTCATTTGTTCTTCAGCCACAATAATCGGGTTAAGTTATCATTTCAGAAAACTAAGCAGAAAATAAGAGATTCAAAGTTCTATACAAGAAAAAATTTTTAATATGTGACGATATGTTGTCACTAGTCTCTGTTAAATTGAGAGCAGAAAGTTAGAAATGAATCCATTTGATTCATTTTACCGACTTTTCATTAAGAGAGCACTCCGCAGAGAATGAGCACTCATGCGGATCCACTTACGGGAGTTATGGCGAAAGTCATAACTCTTGTTTTTTATTTCTGACCAACCGGCAAAAATTATCGGTCTCCATCCGATGATTGAGACAGATCTTTTTTATAAAGTCTCATCACTGTTGGAATAATCACAATCAAAAAGATTCCGAGCGAGATCAGTACCAGTACAGTTTCATTGATTATCTCCATACCCAACATTCGTGAACCGGCTCTGAACAGGTTTGTCATGCCGATTAATATGGTAAGATAGACTACGATGGACATGGTTAAATTGTAAAATTTTCCATTTCGATACCCTCTCGGCAATACTCTCTCACTGTTCATCAACAGAAAGAGGATCACTGCGATGATGGGGAGGATCACCCCATTGAGTGCTTGTGCCAAGATGATAATGGGAACCGGCTGCATCTGAATAAGACCGAATAGGAGTCCGGTAGCCAGCACCCCGACCCATACCCCTCTAAACCACTTGCCATCCTCTGTCCAATTCGGATCATTGGGATCCTCTGACAGAAGTGATTTGGCAGTGATTGCCGCTGCGAGTGCTGCTGTGAGTGCAGAACTTAACCCGGCTCCAAAGAGTCCGACCGCCAGTAACAGACTTGCGCCATTGCCTAATTCACTGTCCAAAGTCTCGGCAAGCGCTTCAAAAGAAAATTCTCCGATGACAGCCGTTCCCGTCAGTAGAATGGCAATAGAGATGATTCCTCCAAATCCGATGGCAATCATCATACTTACTCTCATTTCTGACGGGGATTGATCATGTTTTAAACCGGATCCCAGAAAGATACTGTATGGTACGACTGTGGTTCCAATCAGGCCGAGAACTAACAATTCAGAACCGGGTTGAATAGAAGGCAGGAGTCCGTCAGATATTATGGCTGAAAAATCATGGGGCATCATAAAAACGGTAATCAGAAAACAGATACCCATAAAAGCGACGATGACTCCCAGGATTGCCGCAATTTGCTGGATGGTACCTTTCCAAAGTACTGTGGATGCAATCAAACCTATACCTAAAACGATCACAGACAGAGGAATCCCGGCTGTGATTAGCCTGATACCGGCGACCGCTCCCAAAACATTCCCTGCTTCGTAGGCTGCACATCCGGTTATCACAGCAATCAGTGCGAGGTATATGGTGAACCTGCCGATGCGGGAGTGGCCATACTCTTGCCTCATGGCTTCACCCAGATTCAATCCCGAGACAACGGTGATCCTTGCGGATGCTTCTTGCAAGACGTAACAAGCGGCTGTCGAAAAAACCAAAGCCCAGATCAACGAATAACCAAATCC
>JAGXIS010000058.1 GCA_024635465.1 Bacteroidota bacterium
CCGTAGGTCTCGATATAAAAACGTCGGTTATTCATTGTAAAATATTCAAATCTTTAAAGCTCAAAAATAAACATCCTTTTGTTCATTTGATAAAATTAATCTGAGATGACAAACAACTCATCATCTCTTCATAACTAAATACGCATAATTTGATCAGATTAAGGGACGCAAGTTTTAGTTTACTCTCCAAGAATTTCAACTAACTCAACTTCAAACACGAGGATAGCATTTGGGGGAATTTCAGGAGACGGAGGTTCATTACCATATCCTAGGTTTGGCGGTAAAAAGAACTCAAACTTAGAACCTTCATTCATCAATTGGAGTCCCTCAGTGAAACCATCGATTGTACCATCAACTCTAAATTCAGCAGTATCATCACCTTCAGTTTGGTTAAAAATAATGCCATTTGCTAAGGAACCTTTATATCTGACACTCACTCTATCAGTTAATGCAGGTGATTCACCCTCACCCTCTTCAATAACACGATACTGAAGCCCGCTATCGGTTTCAACTATTTCTACATCATCACGGGCTGCATTTTGTTCCAGGAATGTATCAGGATCCCGAAGAAAGGAGTCGAGTGTAATTTCATAAATTACAACCGCCCCGCATTGAATAATAGTGCCATCCGGCGGATTGTTACCGAAAGCCAGTTCAGGTGGCAATACTAATTCATATGTTGAGCCTTCACTCATCAAAGATAATCCCTCCCGTAATCCCGGGATGACACCATTATTCAACAAAAAATAGATGATGTCGTCTGTTTTTTCAAATGTATCTCCACTCACCAGTTTGCCGGTAAATTCAACAAATACAAACTGATTTTCCTGAGGAATTTCCCCATCTCCCTCTTCAACAATTTTATAGATGAGTCCGCTATCCGTTTCTGTATAACCCTCTGTTTCAGCATAATCATTCAGAATAGCTGTTTGATCGAGAGGTACACAGTCGTTATTGTTGTTTGCATCTACACAGCCGGTAAAAAGAATAGAAACGAATATTAGAATTGTCAGATAGTACTTCATGAGAATGAATTTAAAAACTTTAGAAAATCTGTATGCTACAGTGTTGCAATAAAAGGCAGAGTACGAACTCCTGTTTCAATTTTTGAAATATTCCGGGGAAATTGATGTTCAATGTGATGACTTAGTCTGTGGTCATAAAATTCTGATTCAATAAATCCGCTCCACCATTCTCTTAACGCATCAAGTGGCGGAATGATATCCAGGATGTCATCAGCTTTGTACAGTAGTAAATTGTGGTGAACTTCATCCAGGAGATCCACGATTTGTCCGGAAATGGCTACCATAAAAGGTGCATTGCGATTCTCATCCTCGATCATCAGGTTGTGAAGAGAATAGGAGAGATCAACGGCTTCTTTAATATTCTTCAAAATATCATCCCGGTAAACTTCTTCCAACTGATCCGCCCGTTTTCTGTAGACAGAAAAATTACGAGACAATCTCTTTCCGATCATGAGAGTAATACCGGATGCTGCAGCGGATAAAGTGAGAAGATCCTGATTTAATTGGGCCATGTATCCGGTGACTTACGCCATTGATTCAGGAGTTCTACGTCAGACGGTTTGATTTTTCCAATTTCCAGTGCAACATCGATCAATGTTGCGTAATCAGTGAGGCAATAAAGGGGAATATCTTTTGCTTTAAATTTTTCAATGGAATTTTCAAAACCATATGTAAAGATGCTCATGGCAGCTTTTACATCCGCTCCAACAAATTGGAGTGCGTCAATCACGGACATGATAGAACCGCCTGTTGAAATTAGATCTTCAATCACCAGTGTAGACTGACCCTTATCAACTCCACCCTCAATCTGATTGCCAAGCCCGTAAGCTTTTGCTTTTGATCTCACGTATGCCATTGGTTTATCCAGGTTTTCAGCAACCCAGGCAGCATGGGGGATGCCGGCTGTAGCTGTTCCGGTAATCACCTCTACGTCCGGAAATTTATTTTCTATAAGATCTACAAATGCTTTTGAGATACTTTTTCTGATTAGCGGATAGCGCAGTGTTAAGCGGTTGTCACAGTAAATGGGGGAGTTCCACCCGGAAGACCAGGTAAATGGTTGGTTAGGACGTAGAACGACAGCATCAATCTTCAAAAGTGATTGAGCCAATTCCCTCGAAAATGGTTTGTCAAATATCATGGTATATAAAATAGTTCTGTTTTATTCTGTGCTTTTGTTCCAGGGATATCCTCCCTGACTACTTTGATGTAGTTTGTTAATCAAGTCAATATATTTTCACAATATAATGAATTATTGTTAACTACGTATTAATCGAGTCATAATAGTAGGAAAAAGGGGCAGATTCCTCAGAATTATGATGGTGAGTCTAAAACAATAGGGGATAGATCCAAATCACGATCATTTCCAGCAACAGAAGTGAATAGGTGCCGGCGAGAAGATCATCGGCAAGAATCCCATATTTTCCATGCAAGTCCTGCAATTTATTAATACCAAGAGGTTTTTTTACATCAAAAAACCTGAACAGTAAAAAACCGGTCAATAGTAAAAACAGATCGGGTCCGACCGAGAAAAGAAAGGGTGTAGCGATGAAAACGAGAGTTTGTCCGGCAGCTTCATCCATCACAAATTGAGCAGGGTCTTCACCATATTTGACAACAGCCGCATCAGAAGTCCAGAGTGAAAGAAGGACGGTTCCTATTAAGAGAATCAGAATCCCGAATTGTGGTGACAACCAAAAAGCCAGGTAGATGAGTGGTAACGTGACCAAACTTCCCCATGTTCCGGGTGCTTTTGGGAGATTTCCGACACCTAAAAGTGTGCCGAATAATACTTTAAATGAACTCATGCCTTATTAATAGATCTGAAAAGAGACCTGTTTACATAGAGATATTCAATTCCGGAGTAAACCGTTATGACTACCACGACCATCAATACCCAGTAAAAAATATTGGTGGCAAAAATTGTGTTTACAATATTCCCAAACTGACCGCCGAAAAGCAGTAAAAAACCAAAAAGAAGGGCTACATACAGAAATCCCATCTGCATTGCGGTCTTGATTTTAGCCGTTTTTCGTGTTTCAATGATAAGGCCTTTCCGACTGCTTATTACTCTTAGAGTAGTGATGATAACATCCCTGATGACAATTAAAACAATAGCCCACCAGGGGAATTGGCTAGGGTCTAAAAAAGGTAAACAAACAAAACCGGCAAACGTTAAAAACTTATCGGCAAGTGGATCTAAAAAAACACCAAAATCACTTTCGACATCATATTTTCTTGCATAATACCCATCAACAGCATCTGAAACTGCTGCTACGGTAAATACAACGAGACTTAACCCCCTCCATACGATATCATCCTGAATAAACATCAACAGGAAGATAGGAGCCATCGCCAGTCTGAACGCGCTTAATATGTTGGGAATTTTATCCAAGATGTAAATGTAATGCTCTCAACTATAAATTGATACTGCGGTTTTTTTAATTGCAGTTACTAAGACACCCTGATCATTATTGTATGAAAATACACCTTATAACCACTTTTTAACTACTTTTAACCATCAATGTATTTAATAAAATAGATCATTTGAGGTTTATTCAAAAAGTGCTTCCTCATCATATGAAGTCAATATAATATCCTGATCAAAATTTCATCAATATTCATCAAAGCCCTATTTTAAAGAAATTATGAAAATAGCACATATCATCTCGATTGGTAATGAACTTCTTATTGGCGATACCGTCAATACAAATGCATCCTGGATAGGCAGATCCCTGACTGAATCTGGGTTTGAGGTTGAAAGAGTGTTTACGATTCCTGATAACTATGACTTAATCCGACAGCATATCAAGCAATCGCTCGAATATTCAGATTTTACGGTTGTGACGGGTGGACTCGGACCTACTCATGATGATATCACAAAGAAGGTGGTTACGGATATTTTTGAATGTGATTTAGTGGAAGACTCTGAAGTGATGTCCTACATCGAGAAGATATTTAAATCGAGGGGATTTCATCTATCTCAGTCGAACAGGGAACAGGCTTTGGTACCGTCAGCTTGTGATGTGCTTTTTAATAAGCAGGGAACTGCACCCGGGATGTGGTTTGAACTAAATGGGAAATATCTGGCTGTGTTGCCAGGTGTTCCTTATGAGATGCAGTATCTCATGACAAATCAGGTTTATCCAAAACTCCAATCTGTATTTACAGATGTAGAAGTGTGGGTAACAGAGTATTTTAAAACAGCCGGAATACCGGAAAGTACTCTCAGTGATCAGATTGGGAGTCTCGATGAATTTCTAACGAATGGAATCGGTGTAGCTTTCCTGCCAAATCCGGGTGGAGTAACGATTCGTATCAGTGCGTCCGGATCAAGTAGAAATGATGCAGAACAAAGGTTAGCGAAATTGCGTAATCTGCTTGAGACAAAAATTGGCCATTATCTATACGGAAAGGGAAAAGAGTTAAGCCTCGCTGATGTGGTTGGCAAATTATTGAAAGAAAAAAATTTTACCATTGCGACAGCTGAAAGTTGTACCGGTGGATTTATATCCAATGAAATTACTGATATTCCGGGCTCAAGTGAATATTTGAATGGGGGTGTGGTGGCATACTCCAATCAGTCCAAAACAAAAATGTTAGGTGTGGATCCAGCAATCATAAACAAACATGGAGCTGTCAGTAAAGAGGTGGCTCTACAGATGGCTAAGGGTGTTGCTGAACACTTTGATTCCTCCATTGGCGTTTCTACTACAGGAATAGCCGGGCCGGGTGGGGGCACAGAGGAAAAACCGGTTGGCCTGGTTTGGATGGGATTTTGGATTAAAGGCAAACATTTTGCGTTGAAAGCGATGTTTTCAAAAGATAGAAATTTAAATAAACAACGAACATCTATGGTGGTTTTAGAAACCGTACGTCGAGAGTTATTGGAGATTCCGAATTATCCTTATGAATTAAAACCATATAACCCTTGATCTATATCCTATCCATATGGTTCTTTTCTTTATTCTTGATGTCAAATGCAGAAATGAGCATTGAGCACCCGGAGACTATTGATATGGGTAAGTATCAAGATATTTCGCCCCCCTTTATTCAATCCACCGAAAACGATACGATTGTTTATAAAAAAGTGGAGCCTGTCTTTTTTCCTGAAACGGTTCCGTTAGTTACGACCGCCGATACTTTGAATCGATCCGAACTGAGATGGGAGGCTCCGATAACAGCAGAGGCTGAAATAATTAGACCTGATACGGTTCATGTCTGGTCGTACAATATATCGGATCGATATGAATTAGCGGAGACAGATAGTACACTGAGATGGGTCAATATGCTGAATATGGCTGACCGATTTCATCAAGAGAGAGGGGCTATTACATATAGAATGGGCACAGTTGGCAGAATGGATGGCATTGAACTTCATGCATTTGAGACCCGACATATGAATTTGGAGATGGAAGGGTTGCAATTAAATGATCCTCTGACCGGTGCAGTTAATTGGAATCGGTTGCCTATTCACAAAATTTCTACCTTGACAGAAAGGGATTATGGCGGAACTTATCGTGCTAGAACCCGACTAAGAGATCATTATCTGACACAGCCCAGAACCTATCTCAATTTTGACGAGAGCAAACATAACTATCGAAGCCTGGAGTTTGCATTCACCCAGAATTTTAGAAATACGACAAACCTGGAGCTTTCATTTTGGGATCGAAGGGATGGTGGAGCATACAGTAGACAAGAGATTGTAGGGCGTCAGGTCGTAGCCAGACTCTATCATCAACTCAATGATAAATGGTTGTTAAAAGCGGCCTACATTGACAATTCGATCGAACGGCAGGAGCCATTCGGTTATTCCATTTCAAATCCGGCACTATTTGCATTCAATCGTTTTTCAGCATCAGCCTTGCAGGGGGGTGCAAATGGAGATCAATCATCAAAAGATATCTATCTCCAGGCTCATTACAGGGATTCAACTCACTCAAATGTATCATCTAAAATAGGTCTGCATTATCAAATAGATAAGTGGTTATTGAACAGTGCTGTGGATTCTGTTTCAACAGATTTTCAAC
>JAGXIS010000004.1 GCA_024635465.1 Bacteroidota bacterium
AAAAATTATGTTGATGAGCTTCTAAACAGAGTGAATACTTCACAATACCCGAATTTACGATTACAGGCATATATCCAAGACATGTCATCAGCCTATCGTGTAGCTGATCTTGTCGTAACTCGATCCGGTGCCGGAACATGTAGTGAACTGATGAATCTTGGTCAGCCGGCCATTATGATTCCCTCCCCCAATGTTGCAGGAGACCATCAGAGAAAAAATGCAGAAGCAATCGTTTCATTTGATGCAGCTGTTCTCATCGATGAATCACAATTAGAGAAAAATCTTGCTGCTATCGTTTCTGAGACCATACTGAACGAGGAGAAACTACTAAACATGCAGAAAGCAATGTTGAAACTTGCAAAACCGGATGCTGCAAAAACGATCTCAAAAGAAATTTTAGCACTTGTAAATAGAAACGAATTATGACCCAAACGATACAAAATCAACCCCTTTTTGGACGAACCAACCATATCCATATGGTCGGTATTGGGGGAATTGGTATGAGCGGCATGGCAGAGATACTACTGCACCGGGGTTATAAAGTGTCAGGATCCGATCAAAGTGAATCAGAAACTACGGATCGACTCAAAGAACTGGGTGCTACAATTTATGTGGGACACGATGCAGCAAATATCAATAATGCTGATGTGGTGGTTTACACCAGTGCGGTGAAAGCTATTGAAAATGAAGAAACCCGTGAAGCGATTGCTCAACAAATTCCGGTTATCAAGCGCTCAGAAATGCTTGCCGAACTGATGAGAATGAAATATGGTATCGGTATAGCCGGTACTCACGGCAAAACGACCACTACTTCAATGACCGGTCATGTGATACAGGATGGACAATTTGATCCAACCATCATTGTAGGCGGTAGAGTTCACAGTTTCGATAAAACGAATGCAGTTGTTGGCAAAGGTGACATTATCATTGTTGAAGCAGATGAGTATGACAGGACATTTTTGAAACTCACTCCCAATATTGCAGTCATTACGAATATTGAAGCCGAACATCTGGACATTTACAGTGATCTGAATGACGTGAAACACGCATTTACAGAATTTGCCAACAAAGTTCCATTTTATGGAGCTGTGATTGTCTGTCTGGATGATCCTGAAGTACGGAGTATTTTGCCGGATATCGAAAGAAGAGTCATTACATACGGATACAATCCACAAGCGATGATTCGAGCTGTTAAAGTAACACACGAAACAATTACCAGCAGGTTCACAGTAGTTTCTGATGAAAAAACATACGGTCCCATAAACCTGAAGGCCCCGGGCGATCACAATGTAAAAAATGCTCTTGCAGCCATTTCTGTTGGTATTGAACTGGGAATCCCATTCGAAAGAATTAAATCAGGGCTCGAGAGGTTTGAAGGAGTTTTCAGGAGATTTCAAATTAAACTCAATAGTGATAATCTGATCGTTATTGATGACTATGCGCATCATCCTACTGAAGTACAGGCAACCATTCAGGCTGCCAGAAACGGGTGGCCGGATCGTCGAATTATTGCTGTATTCCAGCCTCATCTCTACTCCAGAACTCAGCAGATGTATAAGGAGTTTGGACTCTCATTTTTTAACGCAGAGGTACTGATTATTACTGAAATCTACCCATCCCGTGAAAAACCAATAGAAGGTGTCACCGGGAAGATGATATCGGATACAGCAAAAAATTATGGGCACAAGGATGTTCACTATCTAGCCGACAAAGCATTACTCACCAATAAATTACAAGAAATTATTAAAGATGGGGATATCGTCATTACCATGGGCGCCGGAGATATCTACAAGTACAATCAAAATTTTGTGGATCAAGCCAATAACTCTGAGAAAGAATGAAAAAGGACAAAAAACATACTAAAACAAATAAAAGAGCAGGATTTTCTTCTCTATTTGGGATAGGTGTGGCTTTCATACCTCTTGGATTAGCTGTCTATGCCGGTTTTTATATGGAGAAAAATACATATATCAACTCGGTAGAGTTTAATGGCACTTATTATGTCGATGAGAACGAACTACTTTCTGCTATCGACGTTCCTATTGGCTTAAGAGCCGATAGTGTTCAGTTTGATTCACTTTTTGAGCGGTTGAAAAGTGTTCCATATGTGAAGGATGTTTCGGTGAAAATGAGTATTCGCGGTAAACTCACCTTCCTAATAAATGAACATCAACCGTTTGCCATGCTGGTTCACGGTTCAAACCGTAGTTATATGTCTGAAGGTGGTGTTATTCTGCCCATAGTCCCGGAACACATCCTTGATGTCCCTTTGGTTTATGGAATTGACAAACGCCAGATTGCTGACAGTACTCGAACCAGCCCCTATTGGAGAACGGAAGAATTTTTACACGCGGCTCAAAACAATGATATCGGATGGGTAACCATCAGTGAGGTGGCATGGACCGACCATGAGGGTATTGTTGCCTTAACACACGAAAATGGTGTGAAATTGATCTTTGGCAAGGAAAATTTTGAGGAAAAAATGAGTCATTGGAAAACTTTTTACTCAGAGATAATCTCCAGACAAGGTATCCAATCATTTGAAATCATAGATCTTCGATTCAGAGATCAAATCGTAACCAGAAATTTTTAAATACAATTTAGCAATCCCAAATCATCGCATATGTCTATAGAAAATGAAAATGAACGCATCGTCGTCGGCCTCGATATAGGTACTACAAAAGTATGTGCTGTAGTCGCATCCATTAACAGCCAAAATAGAATTCACATATTGGGTGTAGGCAAAGCACCAAGCGAAGGTTTAAATCGTGGTGTTGTTGTAAATATCGACAAGACTGTAAATGCTATTAAAACTGCCATCAAACAGGCTGAATTAGCTTCCGGAATTGAAGTGAATTCTGTTAATGTGGGAATTGCCGGCGATCACATCCGAAGTATTCGCAGTAAGGGTGTAATCACTATAAACAACAAGGATAAAGAGATAACGGTTGAAGATGTTGAGAGAATCCTCAAGGATTGTCAGCAGATTATGCTCCCACCAGATCAACAGATTCTCCATGTTATTCCACAGGAATTTGTGGTAGATGGACAAGATGGAATCACAGATCCTGTTGGGATGAGTGGTATGCGTATGGAAGCTGAAGTACACATCATAACCGGCTTGGTCTCTGCAGCTAAAAATCTTTATCGATGTGTCGAACGTGCCGGATATCTGGTTGCAGATATCATATTGGAACCCCTCGCCTCTTCGTATGCGGTTTTGGATGATGAAGAAAAAGAGGCCGGTGTCGTTCTGGTTGATATTGGTGGAGGAACTACAGATCTCGCAGTTTTTCAGGAGAATACAATTCGACATACAGCGGTTATCGCTATCGCAGGTAAGAAAGTTACGGATGATATAAAGATCGGACTGAGTGTCCTGGAAGATCAAGCCCAAACCCTGAAGCATCAGCATGGTGAATGTTTTGTGGATATGATCACTGAAGATGAATCCATCACGATTCCGGGAATTGCTGGCAGACCTCCAAAAGAAATTACAAAAAGCATATTGGCCAAAATCATTCAGGCTCGAATGGAAGAAATTCTTGAAATCGTAGCGATTGAAGTGAAAAGAAGCGGTTATTCCGAATCTTTAAGCGCCGGTATCGTCATAACCGGTGGGGGTTCACTGATCAAAAATATATGTCCGCTAGCCAACGAAGTGTTGGGTATGGACTCTAAAATCGGGCGTCCACTGGGTCTGGCAGGAGGCTTGATCGAAGAGGTTAACAGCCCGATTTATGCTACCAGTGTAGGCCTGGTACTTCACGCATTGAAGGCCGAGGGAACTGAAAATCAACAAGCAGTACCCTCCTCCTCGAAAGGTGCCGGAGTTGAAAAAGTGATGAATAACATCACCGAACGCATGAAGAGCTGGTTCAAAGAACTTTAACGAGCAATCATTTAGCAATAACAAACAATAACGCAATCTACAGATAAGGTTAACAGCAATCACAAAAGGAGAACATTATGGATTACAAAACATCACGCTTTAGCTTTGACGAAAAAGGTCAGGATAATGCGAAGATCAAAGTGATCGGTGTTGGCGGTGGCGGTGGAAATGCCATCAACAACATGATCAATAAAGGATTGGATAGTGTGGAGTACATCGCACTGAATACTGATGCGCAAGCATTGAAAAATAATTCGGCTGATATTACGATACAGGTCGGGGCAAACCTCACTTCCGGACTCGGTGCCGGTGCAAGACCTGAAATTGGTCGGGAAGCCGTCGAGGAAAATCGTCATGAACTGGATGAATCGATTGATTCAGCTGATATGGTCTTTATTACTGCCGGAATGGGCGGTGGTACAGGTACCGGAGGTGCCCCTGTTGTTGCAGGTATCGCCAAACGAAAAGGAATTCTAACCGTCGGTATTGTTACGACTCCGTTTCATTGCGAAGGGAAAGTACGGATGAAATACGCACTGGATGGCATCGCAGAACTGAAAAAGAACTGTGATACAGTCATTGTGATTCCAAATGAGCGTCTATTGGATATTTCAGATGAAAATACTTCTCTGATGGATGCCTTCGAAAATGCAAATGAGGTTCTCTACAATGCAACGAAAGGCATTTCAGACCTTATTCTGATGCCCGGTGTCATCAACCTTGATTTTGCAGATGTTAGAACAACAATGATGGATGGGGGTGCTGCCATTATGGGATCTGCTACCGCCAGCGGACCCGACCGTGCAGAAATTGCCGCCAGAGAAGCGATCAACTCTCCTCTGTTGGATGGAGTAAGTATCCGAGGTGCAAGGAATGTTCTGGTAAATATCTCATCAGGAAGTAATCTTGGTATGAGAGAAACGACCACTGCAACCAGCATCATTCAGCAGGAGGCCGGTGAAGATGCAGAAATCATATTGGGAACAGTACTCGATGAGTCATTCGGTGATGAACTTCGTGTAACTGTTATCGCAACCGGATTTGAATTAAATGAGTCAAAAAATCAAACTCAAGTTTCTATTAAATCAAATAGTCAGCCGGAACCGGTGAAAAGTGAAAGTAGATCTATTGCTCTGCCAAGAGCAGTTGATATCACCCGTAAGAGAGTCCCAAGTGCAGACGGACCCTACTATAAAGGTGAGAAAAACCTGAAGTCACTGGATCAACCGGCCATACATCGGAGGGATTTGAAATATATCCGAACGATTGATGAGGCCGAAGCTGAGCATGACATGAAGGAAGTTACTCCGGAAATCAAAAAGGCGAGCAATGACGAACACTCCATGGTGAACAGCGATGAGAGAATTGACAAGCGCAATTCAGATCAACCTGCTTTTCTTCGGAAAATAATGGATTAATCGTTACTTGATCTCCTAAGATTGTAAAAAAAGCAGGTGCTCTTTACCTGCATTAGATTGCTAAATCAAAAGGAGTCTCCTTGATTGGGGGCTCCTTTTCTATTTTAATGAGAATTACTGATAAAATTAATTACGTCATAACGAGTGTACTCCGAGTAGAAGAGCGACAAGACGCAGTCTCAATAAAACCGTCAGTTCGAGCGCACATCGAGCACTCTTCTTTTATCCCACATAGCCCAGCGTAGTGAATGCGAGATGGAAGTCGAGAACATCTTTGTTCAAACTCATAAACCATAACAAAGAAGTTCTCGACTACGTACCGACAAAAAGCGTCGGTACTTCACTCGAACTGACGGTTTTTATTAATGAGTTCTCGACTACGCCTATCTTGAGCCTGCCGAAAGGCTCGAACTGACGATTGTTAATTAATTTATATCCTTTCTGAAGAAGCTTCTTTTTTCTATACTAGTAGTTCGTTCTACAGTGGACAGACATTCGGAATGTCTCTTCATGCATCAACGTGGTTGATCTCAAATAACTATCTGAAATGAAATCATTACCCCTGATTATACTGTTATCCCTGATTTACACAACGGCAAACTCTCAGGATACCGGCAGCGGACTCGATTTTCTGAATATCGGGCCTTCAGCAAGATCACTGTCAATCTCTCAGGCCACGACAGCCACTGCTACAGGACCTACTTCAATCTACTCAAACCCCGCTCTATTAGCATTAGAACCGGGTAGCAGCGCAGAAGCCAATTACACGCTTTGGATCTCAAACGTAAATAATCAGTTTGCTGCTTTTAACTATAGAAAAAATCAGACAGCCTATGCATTTGCGGTTTTTAATTCGGGTAGCGATGGATTTGAAGCGAGAGATTCTCCCGGTTTGTCAGCCGGCAATTTTTCAGTCGGTTATCTTTCTATTGCAGGGGCAATTGCCCGTAAGATGGGACCCATCTCATTTGGAATTACAGGCCAATATCTTAGAGAAGAAGTTTTTCAGTTTAGGGCAAATGGTTTTGCATTTACAGGAGGCGTATCGGCACAATTATTTGAGGATAGGGTAACAGCCGGACTCTCCATCAACAATTTAGGGGATATGGAGAGTCTGGATGAACAATCTACAAAGCTACCCTCATCGATTAATGCCGGTCTACATTTTGACTTGATTGAATTTACATCAACCGGTTTTAATGATCTCCCCATTTTAATTTCTTTCATAGCGGATTGGAAAAAACCACTTGAAGAAGAAGCCGTTTCAATTACCGTTGACGAAGATTCAACTGATGATTTTTTCTCACTGGCTATGAGCGTAAATGCGGGAGATCTTCTGTATTTGCAATCCGGATATCGATTGGGTCCAACAGAAAGACCCTTGAGCTTTGGATTGGGACTGTCGATTGACCCTATCAGAGTAAATTATGCAATTGTGCCCTTTTCAACCGGATTTGGGACAGTCCACTCATTTGGTGTGCAATACTATTTTTAAACGGCTCTAAAATCAGATTTTTATGAACCGACTTGCTGAGGAAAAAAGCCCCTACCTGCAACAACATTCTACAAACCCGGTAGATTGGTATCCATGGGGTGACCTGGCTTTTAATAAAGCAAAAAAGGAGGAAAAACCAATCTTTCTTTCAATTGGTTATGCAACCTGCCATTGGTGCCATGTTATGGAGAACGAAAGTTTTGAGGATAAGAACGTAGCTGATTGGATGAATCGTGTTTTTGTCAATATCAAAGTTGATAGAGAAGAACGACCTGATATTGATCATACCTATATGACTATCTGCCAAATGTTGACGGGTCAGGGAGGCTGGCCTCTCACAATCATTATGACACCCGACAAAAAACCGTTTTTTGCAGCTACCTACCTCCCCAAAGAGTCTAGACCTCAACGGATAGGAATGCTTGATTTGATACCGGCCATTCAAAAAGCGTGGTTAACAGATAAGGAAAATATTCTCGATTCTGTTGAACGTATCCAAAAAGGTTTTTCCAAAACTCTCGAATGAGGTAAAGGTACCTCTACCCTCCCCGATGATATATCTAAACAAGCTCTAAATGAACTTTCAGCTCGGTTTGATAAGGTAGAGGGTGGATTTGGTAACTCTCCAAAATTTCCATCAGCGCATAATCTGACTTTTCTTATAGATCAGTTTCATTTAACAGGGGATAAAAATTGTCTTCAGATGGCTGATCTTACCCTGAGTAAAATGCGTTTGGGAGGCATTTGGGATCATATCGGCTATGGTTTTCATCGATACTCCACTGACCGCGAGTGGCTTTTGCCCCATTTTGAAAAAATGCTTTATGATCAGGCCATGCTTCTTTTTGCTTACACTGAAGGGTGGAATGCAACGGATAATCCTCTTTTTAGACAGACGATATATAAAATAGTTGAGTATTTAGACGATTGTTTAACCTCACCGGAAGGAGCATTCTATTCGGCTGAAGATGCAGATAGTGAAGGTGAAGAGGGAAAATTTTATGTTTGGAAATACGAAGAGATCCTTGAATTCTTATCTGCTGAAGAGAGTGAGCAGTTTTTTAAGATTTATCAGATCACTGAAAATGGAAATTTTCGGGATGAATCTACCGGACAAAAAACTCGTACCAATATCCCACATCTTGAGTCTGACCTGTTTGAAATAGCAAAAAAAACAGATATTGAACCGGAGAAGCTAAAGAATGAAATCGATCAAATACATTCAAAACTTAAAAAAATACGGGAGGTGCGGATTCGTCCCCTTTTGGATGATAAAATCCTAACTGACTGGAATGGCTTGATGATCGCTTCTTTGGCCAAGGCAGGTTCTCTGCTCAGTGAAGAAAAATTTATTAGTATGGCAGAAAAGGCATGGGAAACCATCCATCAACACTGTGTGATGAAGGATCATACGCTCTTGCACCGACTCAAAGATGGAGAGGCCGCAATTGAAGGGATGGCAGATGACTATGCATTTTTGATATTCGGATTGATTGAGCTCTATCAGGCAACCTTTAAACCGATTTACCTTGAAACTGCTCTGAATATTCAGGAACGTTTTGATGACCTATTCTATGATAAAGAGTTCGGTGGGTACTATTTTACATCAAGGAGTGCCCATCCACTTCTGGGTCGACAAAAAGAAATATATGATGGTGCGCTACCCTCTTCTAATTCAGTTGCAGCTTCAAACTGTTTTCGGCTGTTTTCATTAACAGCAAAATCTGAACATAACGATCGTTTTCAACAACTTTTTAAAGCTTTTTCAGATCCAATATCTGACGCACCTTCGGGCTATACAGCCGCTTTGCAAGCCTGGAGCCAACACCAGAATGGTGCATCACAGATTATCATTACTATCCCGGAATTAAACAGTGAAGTAAAATCCATCATCAGTAATCTAAGAAAGATCGCCACCCCGGGCTCTACATTCCTTTTAAAAACAAATAAAACCCAAATGAACAAGAGCTCTGAACTGCTGAAAAATTATGCCATAAATGATCAGCTCACTATTTATGTTTGCAGTCAATTCAAATGCAAAACTCCGGTTCATACATATGAAAAAGCTTTAGATATGCTGACTCATTAGTGGTCATTCACACACAAAAATGATTATATTCAACAACATTACCCTTTTAGAATCTACCATAATTTAATTTTTGCTATGACATCAAATAAAAATGGAACCGTTACCTACAGCTGTAAAAATAATATAGGTACAGTCGAATTTTATCACCCAAAAGGAAATTCACTTCCCGGGTATTTATTAAAAAATATTAGTGATACGATTAAAAAAGCCGGATTGGATCCGGAAAGTCGCGTTATCATCTTTAAAAGTTCCGGCGATGGTGCTTTTTGCGCAGGAGCATCATTTGATGAATTAAGTAAAATCTCAAATGAAGATGAAGGTAAAAAGTTTTTCATGGGTTTTGCACATGTGATTAATGCAATACGGACCTGTCCAAAAATGATCATCACCAGAGTTCACGGGAAAGCAATTGGCGGTGGTGTTGGCCTGGCTGCTGCCTCTGATTTCTGTATTGCAGTGAAAGGCGCTTCAGTAAGATTAAGCGAGTTGGCGATTGGCATTGGCCCTTTTGTTGTGGGTCCGGCAGTCGGCAGAAAAATTGGTGTGGCTGCATTCTCCACGCTCTCCATTGATGCAACATCATGGCATGATGCAGAGTGGGCTTACTCAAAAGGTCTCTATAACAAATTGGCATCCAGTAGTGATGAATTGGATGAAATGGTTTCAGATCTTGCAAAAGATCTTGCCAACAGCAATCCTGAAGCAATTAAAAATCTGAAAGAAATAATATGGCAGGGAACCGGTCACTGGGACGCAACCCTTGAGCAGCGTGCCGAAATAAGTGGTAGGCTGGTGCTCTCAGATTATACCAAAAAGTATATCCAAAAGATGAACCAATAGAACGATATACATACGTTCAATGGATTACCTAATGAATAGTACAGTTGATTCTAACTCATAATTTATTTTCTATTATTCCATGAATAATCTTAACAGGGTAACTGATCAATTAAATAAACGTGATACTTACTACGAGAAAATTCACACGGTCATCTTCCAGGACAGCTCTGAAGCATCGGTCGAAGTAGCCAATGAGATCGCACATTTAATAAAAGAAAGAAAAAAAGAGAATAAAAATGTTGTATTAGGATTGGCAACGGGTTCCACACCGGTGGCAGTTTATGATGAGTTGATTCGTCTTCATCAAGAGAATGGACTTTCTTTTCAGAACGTACTCACATTTAATCTGGACGAGTACTACCCCATTGAACCGGATTCTCTTCAAAGTTATGTTCGGTTTATGAATGAACATCTCTTTGATCATATTGATATACCTAAGAAACAGATTCACATTCCCGATGGTACTATTTCGGAAGAGAATGTCTCTACATATTGTGAAAAATATGAGAAATTGATACGTGATGCAGGTGGAATTGACATTCAATTACTTGGAATCGGAAGAACCGGACATATTGGTTTTAATGAACCGGGTTCACGACCCGATTCTCCTACCCGGTTGATTACCCTCGATCAAGTTACACGAAAGGATGCCGCAAGTGATTTTTTTGGTGAAGAGTATGTTCCGCGCAGAGCCATAACTATGGGTGTTGGAACTATTCTACAAGCCAAAAAGATCTTTTTAATGGCTTGGGGTGAAGGAAAATCTGAGATGATTCGCCAAACTGTAGAGGGTGATGTTAAGGAGAGTGTACCCGCCACCTATCTTCAAAAACACCCCAATACAACAGTGGTTCTGGATGAAGCCGCTTCCGCTAAATTGATGAGAGTGAATACTCCCTGGCTTTTAGGTCCATGTAATTGGGATGATATATTAACCCGTAAAGCTGTAGTGTGGCTCTGCCTGAAGGAGGAAAAGCCTATCTTGAAGCTTACCGACGAAAATTACAATGAAAATGGGATGGCGGACTTGATCACTACAAAGGGTCCGGCCTACAATATCAACATCCGCGTTTTTAATGAACTACAACATACTATAACCGGATGGCCCGGTGGTAAACCGAATGAAGATGATAAGTACCGCCCCGAAAGGAAAGCACCATTTCCGAAACGAGCTCTCATTTTCAGTCCACATCCGGATGATGATGTGATCTCAATGGGAGGTACATTGATAAGACTGGTAGACCAGGGGCATGAGGTTCATATTGCCTATCAAACCTCCGGTAACATTGCTGTCTTTGATGATGATGTGGTTCGATTTGCAGATTTTGTGATCGACTATTCTGAAGCTTTTGGCATGAAAGAGCAAAAAGCTGAGAAGTTGTTTCGTAAGGTGAATGAGTTTTTAAAAAATAAAAAACCGGGACAGGTTGATTCTCCGGAAGTTAAAATGATTAAAGGGCTGATTCGAAGAGGTGAAGCGAAGGCGGGTGGACGCTATTGCGGGGTGCCGGATGATCACATGCATTTTATGGATATGCCATTCTATGAAACCGGTAAAGTTAAAAAGAAACCGATCAGTGAAGAAGATATCCAAATCACTGTAGATTTAATTCGTGAAATCAAACCTCATCAAATCTATGCGGCCGGCGATTTGTCTGATCCACACGGTACCCATCGAGTCTGCCTGAAAGCAATTTTTGCGGCATTGGAAATTGTAAAAGATGATGATTGGGCTAAAGATTGCTGGGTCTGGCTCTATCGGGGTGCATGGCAAGAGTGGGATGTCAATGAAATTGAAATGGCTGTTCCTCTTAGCCCAAATGAATTGAGGCGAAAAAGACGTGCCATTTTTAAACATCAATCTCAAAAGGATCGTCCACTATTTCCCGGATCTGATGCTCGCGAGTTTTGGCAACGATCCGAGGATCGAAACCGAGGCACAGCAGAAGCGTACGACAGTCTGGGTTTAGCCGAGTATGAGGCTATTGAAGGCTTTGTAAGGTATCATTTTTAGATAATTGTATAGACAACCAAACAAGAAATCAATTTACCAAACATGTCAGACAAATATATCTTAGCCCTTGATCAGGGTACGACAAGCTCCAGAGCCATTGTATTTAACCACAGCGGAGAGATAGTAGGGACCGCCCAAAAAGAATTTAAACAGATCTATCC
>JAGXIS010000059.1 GCA_024635465.1 Bacteroidota bacterium
CCGGAGGGCATGGTCATCAAGGTTGATGAGACACCTTTTCACACTCCATTGGCCGGAGACTTTAATGCCTATAATGTTGTTCAGGCTTTATTAATCGCTACGGCTCTCGGATTGGATGGTGCAAAAGTAAGTGAAGTGCTTAGTGAGTGTAACGGTGCTCCCGGTCGACTCGAAAAAGTAATCCATCCGGATTCTGTTTCCGATGCACCAACTGTTTTTGTTGATTATGCTCACACACCTGATGCACTTGAAAACGTAGCTTCAACGCTTAAAAAACTCAAATCAAAACGTGATAAACTGATCATTCTTTTTGGATGCGGAGGGGATCGCGACCGGAAAAAACGTCCGGAAATGGCTCTCATAGCTGAAAAATATGGGAACCGGGTTGTCGTTACGTCTGATAATCCGAGAAGCGAAGAGCCACTCGAAATAATTGACGATATCATGACAGGTTTCAAGAAACCTGAGCAAGTTATTGTAATCTCGGACAGAGCCGAAGCGATTAAAAAAACCATTGTTGATGCGAATCACAGAACGATGATTCTCATAGCCGGAAAAGGACATGAAACCTATCAAGAGATTCACGGTGAACGAATTCATTTTGATGACCGTGAACATGCCCTCTCAGCACTAATGAAAAAAAATGGCAATCCTGAAACTGAGGAGGTTCACTGATGTTATTTGAACTGATCTCATGGTTGGATGGCTTATACAATGTACCCGGGTTCGGTGCTTTCGAATTTATCACTACCCGAACTGCTTTCGCAGCAGCAACTGCTCTTCTAATAAGCTTATTTATTGGAAAAAAAATGATTCAGTGGCTCAAAAATATGCAGTTGAAGGAAGTTATTCGTGATGATATCGGTTTGAACACTCATCTGGCTAAAGCAGACACACCTACTATGGGTGGAGTCATTATCATATTTGCAACGGTGATCCCGGCTCTTTTATGGATGAAAGTAACCAGTATTTACACATGGATGATCATTTTTGTAGTTCTGGTATTGGGGTTGGTCGGTTTTATTGATGACTATATCAAAGTAGTCAAAAAGAATAAATCCGGACTCCATGGGTGGTTTAAAGTAATTGGTCAGGTTTTAGTTGGATTGGTTTTAGGTAGTGTTCTCTATTTTTGGCCCGAATTCCAAGATTTTAATACCATCACAACCGTTCCATTTCTAAAAGATGTTCATATAGATTATGCATTTTGGGGTCAGGAGTATGGATGGTTGATTTATATACCGGTTGTGACATTTATCATCACTGCCGTTAGCAATTCAGCCAACCTCACGGATGGCCTGGACGGACTTCTATCCGGCACTTCTGCAATTGCCGGCGTCGTATTGGGGATATTCGCATATGTTTCAGGTCGGGTTGATTTTTCATCTTTTCTAAACATAATGTATCTGCCTGAAGCAGGTGAGCTTACAATATTTGCTGCATCAATGATTGGAGCTTGTCTTGGATTCTTATGGTACAACTCCAATCCGGCATCTGTATTCATGGGAGATACCGGTTCACTTGCATTGGGTGGAGCCATTGGTGCATTGGCGATAATGATTCACAAGGAGCTTTTACTCCCTATCATTTGCGGAATCTTTGTAGTTGAAGCCGTATCAGTCATTATTCAAACATCCTGGTTCAAGTACACCAAAAAGAAAACCGGTGTGGGACGTCGGGTATTTCTGATGACACCTATTCATCACCATTTTGAAAAACAGGGATGGGCTGAGTCCAAAATTTAGTTCGATTCTGGATTATCGCCATTCTCCTCGGAATTTTAAGCTTATTAACACTGAAATTACGATGAGAGAACTGAAAGATAGACATATCGTAGTTGCAGGAGCAGCTAGAAGTGGCGTTGCCGCTGCTATTCTTCTAAAGAGGAAGGGCGCGTTGCCATTTGTATCTGATTCAGGAAAAATCAATCCAACATCGGTTGCACGTTTAACAGAATCAGACATTGAATTCGAGGAGAATCAACACTCAGAAAAAGCATTCGAAGGTGATTTTTTGGTGGTGAGTCCGGGTGTACCTACTTCTTCATCTATTGTACAGCACTATTTAACGAATAATCGAGCTGTATTTTCTGAAATCGAATTTGCAAGCTGGTTTAATGAGTCACCAACAGTGGCAGTGACAGGTAGCAATGGGAAAACTACCGTTGCCAACTGGCTCGCTCATACATGGAAACTGTCCGGGAAGGAGTATATTTTGGCCGGAAATATTGGTACAGCATTTACCGAACAGGTGGAAGTGACTCAGCCCGACAAAACTGCCCTTTTAGAGATTAGCAGTTTTCAACTGGACCATATTGATAGCTTCCGACCCGATGTAAGTATCCTCTTAAATATAACAGAAGATCATCTCGACCGCTACAATCACAATTTTACTCAGTATGCAAACTCGAAACTGAAGATTACAAAGAATCAAACCTCTTCAGACTGGTTTATATACAATTTTGATGACCCCATTATCTCAGAACACGCACTGGAACTATCCAATAAAAGTGACAGTCCTAAAATACTGGCCTTTTCAAGTTCTAAAGAGGTACCCAATGGTGCCTTTATTCGAAATGGAAACCTGATCCTAAAACTCAACAACGAGGAAGAAAATCTTATGCAAATTGGAGAAATCGGACTATCCGGAACACATAATCTGCAAAACGGCATGGCCACAGCACTGGCAGCCAGAGCTTCAGAAATTAAGAATGAATTTATTCGAGAAAGCCTGAAGAGTTTTGAGGGTGTGGCCCACAGGCTTGAATTTGTGCGTGAGTATAAAGGAATCAAATATATCAACGACAGTAAGGCAACCAATGTGAATGCCGTTTGGTACGCTCTGGACAGTTTTAATACACCCATGGTTCTCATTCTGGGTGGAAGAGATAAAGGCAACGACTACAGCCTGTTGAATCATCAGATCCGCGAGAAGGTGCATACGATCGTTGCCATTGGCGAGGCACGGGAATTGATCAAAAAACAGCTTAAAAATGTGGTTCCAAATTTTTTGGAAGCAAAGAGTTTAAAAGATGCCGTCAAACAGTCGCGTAAAGTGGCCAAACGGGGTGAAATTGTATTAATGAGTCCCGCCTGTTCATCATTCGATATGTTTGATAACTACGAACACCGTGGTAATGAATTCAAACAAGCCGTTTTAGACTTGTAAATCGTAACCATAAATCACAAATACACTGTATTACACAACACCAAATAGCAAAATAGGATCAATATTCGGCACCACTGAAGAGGAGCTCGAAGTACCAAAGTATGGAAGCGATCAAATCCTGTTTGTCTCCATTATCATTCTCATGATTATTGGTACTCTTGCTGTGTTTTCTTCAATCGCATTCTTTGCTCAAACTCATGGAACAACAGCAGGTACGTTGGTTACTGCACATATCGTAAAATTAGCGATTGCATTCCTGTTCATGGTTTTTATCTCAAAATTAAATTACACCATCCTGGCTCGTTTCAGCCGGGTTTTAGTGATATTAAGCTGTATTCTACTTATTGCGGTTATTTTTTATGGGGATTTTGTTTTTGGTGCACGACGATCACTCTCAATCGCCGGCCTCTCATTCCAGCCCGCATCTCTTGCAGCTATATCGCTTATTATTCACGTTTCTGTACTTCTTCACGAAAAACAAGAGTATATAAAAAGTTTCAAACGTGCGTTTTTGCCGATCATGTTTTGGATCATATTAACTTGCGGATTAATAGCAGTAGAAGATTTTAGCAGCGCCGGTCTCCTGATGGGAATAACTGTTTTTATGATGTTTGTAGGCAGAATAAGTGCTCCTCAAATTTTCGGAATCGTTTTAATTGGAATTATTGGCGCCGCCGGTTTTATCTCCTCGTCATCAGAGCGGCAAAGTCGGGTCACTCAATACGTAACTCAGGTTACAGATTTGAACAATTCAAATTTTGAATCGGGCAGTGGATATCAGGCCCAACAAGCTCATATTGCTATCGCTCAGGGACAACTCTTTGGCGTCGGAATCGGCAAGAGCACGCAGAGAGATTTTTTACCTGCCCCTTACAACGACTTTATTTTTGCAATCATCGCTGAGGAGTATGGTATAGTAGGCTCCTTCATTGTGGTCATCATCTTTACACTGATTCTAATCAGAGGTATCGCCATTGTTGCGCGTCACGCACCGGATGTACTTGGCACATTAATGGCCTTGGGAGCAACTCTGATGATCACTTTATATGGATTTGTTAATGCCGCTGTGGCAACCGGGATCATGCCGGTAACCGGACTGCCGATGCCTTTTATCAGTTATGGTGGAACAAGTATGTTATTTGCCGGATTGATGATGGGGATACTGCTGAATATTTCAAAATATAACACCAACGAACGCGCACGATTTTATAACGGATAATGACAACCGCTAAAAAGAACATATCATCTACAGACACCCTCACCTCTGCCGGAGAACCGAAACGGTTCCTCCTGGCAGCGGGTGGCACGGGTGGTCATGTATACCCTGCGATAGCAATCGCAGAGGCGTTGAAAGATGCCTCTCCCGATAGTGAGTTCCTCTTTGTAGGAACCAAAGATCGTATGGAGTGGGAAACTGTTCCCCGATATGGATTCCAAATCAAAAGCATCTGGATCAGCGGTTTTCACAGATCTATTACAATCAAAAATTTACTGTTTCCGATTAAACTTTTTGTAAGTCTCATTCAAAGTTTACTGATTATCAGATCTTTCAAACCGGACATGGTGATCTCATGTGGCGGTTTCGCATCCGGACCCATTGGTTGGGTCGCTGCAAAATCTGGGGTTCCACTGATTCTACAAGAACAAAATAGCTATCCCGGAGTCACAACAAAAATGTTGGCTAAGTATGCGAGCATCATATTTACTGCTTTTGAACATGCTGCTGAATATTTACCGGTAGATAAAATCATCCTCTCCGGAAATCCGGTCAGAGGAGATTTCGGAAAACCTGATCTACGGGAAGCACTCGATACATTCAATTTCACTTCTGATCGATCCACCCTTCTGGTTTTGGGCGGCAGTGGCGGTGCTAAAGCCATTAATCAGGCTATGACAACCCACATTGGCAAACTGCACGATGAAATGGGCTTACAGATTATCTGGCAATGTGGAAAAAATTATGTTGATGAGCTTCTAAACAGAGTGAATACTTCACAATACCCGAATTTACGATTACAGGCATATATCCACGATATGTCATCAGCCTATCGTGTAGCTGATCTTGTCGTAACCAGATCCGGTGCCGGAACCTGTAGTGAACTGATGAATCTTGGTCAGCCGGCCATTATGATTCCCTCTCCCAATGTTGCAGGAGACCATCAAAGAAAGAATGCAGAAGCTATCGTTTCGTTTGATGCAGCTGTTCTCATCGATGAATCACAATTAGAGAAAAATCTTGCTGATATCGTTTCTGAGACCATCCTGAACGAGGAGAAACTACTAAACATGCAGAAAGCAATGTTGAAACTTGCAAAACCGGATGCTGCAAAAACGATCTCAAAAGAAATTTTAGCACTTGTAAATAGAAACAAAATATGACCCCAACGATACAAAATCAGCCCCTTTTTGGACGAACCAACCATATCCATATGGTCGGTATTGGGGGAATTGGTATGAGCGGTATGGCAGAGATACTGCTGCACCGCGGTTATAAAGTGTCAGGATCCGATCAAAGTGAGTCTGAAACTACGGATCGACTCAAAGAACTGGGTGCTACAATTTATGTGGGACACGATGCCGCAAATATCAATAATGCTGATGTGGTGGTTTACACCAGTGCGGTGAAAGCTATTGAAAATGAAGAAACCCGTGAAGCGA
>JAGXIS010000060.1 GCA_024635465.1 Bacteroidota bacterium
GAGATGTGTATAAGAGACAGATATAATGATCTCTGTTTTACGGGTCGCCGCAACGGTGCCTTTAATAATGGCATTGTCACTTTCTGTGCCCCCGCTGGTAAAAATGATTTCAGAAGGTTCGGCTCCAAGGGGTTTTGCAATTTTTTCGCGGGCGTCCTCGATGGCGACCTTGGCAGTACGTCCCAATTGGTGAGCAGAATTTGCATTACCAAAATGACCGGTAAAAAATGGCAACATCTCCTCCATCACCCGTTCATCGACGTTGGTGGTTGACGCGTTATCGAAATAGATTGAGCCCATTATTCAGAGTTTTCTTGTCTTAATTAAATCGTTTGGTACAAAATATTTAAAAAGTCTCTCAAAAACAGGGATTATATTCTCTGTTTTTATTCATTTTTTTTCCAATCACCCGAACTATCCCTTATTTTAAAAGAACACTAATATTCAACTAACAATCAGGTTTTTATGGCGAAATTGACTTTAAACGACGTTGATCTAAAAGGGAAAACAGTTTTGATGAGGGTAGATTTTAATGTTCCCATCAAAGAAGGGGTAATTTCTGATGATAATAGAATTGTCCAGGCATTGAAATCGATCCGTTTTGTGGTTGATGCCGGAGCAAAATTGATACTAACGAGTCATTTGGGAAGGCCTGCCGATGCACCTGATCCCGAGTTTAGTCTGAAGCCGGTAGCTGATCATTTGGCAACTTTGGTAGATGCTCCGGTTCACTTTGCAAAAGATTGCATCGGACCTGAAAGAGATAAAGTAGTGTCTGCAGCTAAGATGGGTGAAATTGTACTATTGGAGAATGTGCGTTTTCATAAAGAGGAGAAGAAAAACGATTCAGAGTTTGCGAAGAAATTATCATCAGGTGCTGATCTGTTTGTGAATGATGCTTTTGGGAGTAGCCATAGGGCTCATGCATCTGTTTCAGGGGTAACAGAATATCTGCAGCCATCTGTATCGGGCTTCCTGCTAGAAAAAGAGATTCGATACTTGGAGGGCAGTGTAAACAATCCGGACCGACCCTTTGTGGCGATTTTGGGTGGAGCCAAAGTATCAGATAAGATTGGTGTGATTGAAAATCTTCTTTCAAAAGTGGATAGTATCATTGTGGGAGGTGGCATGACCTACACCTTTTACAAAGCAAAAGGATTGCCGATTGGTAACTCATTGGTTGAAGAGGATAAAGTGGAGTTAGCCAAAGAACTGTTGGAGAAGGCAGAAAAAGCGGGAGTTAATTTTATGTTGCCGTTTGATTCCGTTGTTGCAAAAGATTTTAACAATGATGCAGAGCACAAGGTAGTGGATGAAGATGGGATTGAAGATGGCTGGATGGCGCTCGATATTGGTCCGCAGTCAAGCATTGCTTTTGGAAATCTGATCAAGCAGGCGCGGACGGTTGTCTGGAATGGCCCGATGGGAGTGTTTGAGATGAGTAATTTTGCGGATGGTACCTTTGAAGTAGCCAAAGCTCTGGCAACGGCAACGGAAGACGGAGCTACGACGATCATTGGTGGGGGAGATTCAGCATCCGCGATCAAAAAAGCCGGGTTGGAAGATAAAGTATCTCATGTTTCTACCGGTGGCGGTGCGAGTTTAGAGTATCTGGAGGGGAAAGTTCTTCCGGGTGTTGCGGCGCTGACAGAAAAGTGAGATGTGAGACGTGAGATGTGAGACGTGAGATGTCTCTCTACTACGCTGACTACTTCGCCGAGGCTGCGTAGACCAAGCAAGCTTCGTAGAGCAGGGAAAAGTGAGACATTTATAAGCCTCTCCGTTAAACGGGGAGGCTTTTTTTATGGGGTGGGGTCAAGTAAATGGATGGTTTATACTGAGTTTTTTGGGTGTACATATCTGTAGTTTGTGGTTTCAACGACTATACATTTATCAATAAAATTGTAAGGAAACGGATAAATGTAGCTCATACAGTTAATCAAAAGTGATTTCAAAGTTTTATTCTGTGAAACGCTGGGGTGTAGCGTAAAATAAGAGCAACTAATTTTTGAAATCCGGATAACTGTAACTTTGTCAAGACGATTTGATTTGAAAGCTCAGATGGCGCAAAAAATATTGAGAGATGACATTGAAGAGCTCCCTGATGTCAATACCTGGGCAAAAAAACTGGGGATATCTACCCGTTGGTTATCAAAAATAATGAAACAAGAGTATGGCAGTTCTCCGAAAAAATTGCTGAGGATGAGACGCTATGAATCGATCAGGGAGTGTATTGAAAGAGATCTTGAAATGACGGGGTACTGTATAGCATTAGAGTCGGGATTAAAAGATGAACAGGCGTTATATAAATTTTTGTCCACACATTATAATACCGGTTTGAAAAAATTACGCAGAGAGATTTGGGCTGAAAAACTTGGAGAGGAAGCAGCAATCTATTTGCCGAATACTGAAATAGAAGAAACGATACCCTGAAGGAATATAAAGTTCCTAATTGGGCTAACGAATGTACTTGAACTGATGATTTTATTGAATTTAATTGGTAGTGAACGCCCGTCAAAAAATTTGATGGGAAGTGAAAACCAAAAATAAATCATAAGGGAGAAGAAAGATGAAAAAGTTACTCATAACACTACTTCTTACATTTGCATTTTCAACTTTTAACAATGGTGTTGTTTATGCCAAAGATTGTGTAGAAAAAGCAGATGTTTGTTATTCAAAATGTGATGATCGATGGGGTGGGGATACATTCTGGGATGGTGCAGGCAGAAATGTCTGCAAAAGCGGCTGTTTTTTTGCTGAAGCCACATGCATCGTAGTAGCATTATTTTAAAATGATGTGAATTATCTGCAAGCATGTTATCGCTAAATGCTTGCAGATATAATTTTTACGATAAACAACTAAATATTATAGACTTGAAAAATTATTTTTTTATATATGGACTGATGGTTTTGAATATGTTGATGTCAGGTTGCATATCTGATAATCAATCTTTTGAAAGTTTCAATATCTATGATGGATATTATTCAGAAAAACTATTGATTCTTGATGAGTTAAATCGAATAGAGTTGGATCTTCAAGATCACATGGTCAGTTCTTTTTTTGTTACACCGGAAAATGAGGTTTATCTGTTTGACCGATCTTATGGAATGATCTATAAAATGGATGAGAATGGTCATATCGAATCCAAAACAGGTGGTATTGGCAGGGGCCCGGGAGAATTTATTACAGAAAATGTACTGACCCTTACCTATTGTGGAACAGACATCTTTTTTGCATTTGATTGGAGTCAGCCCAGGATTCAGGTTTATGATCTCGATTTAAATCTACTTAACCCAATAATTCTCAATTCGGTGCCTTACGATGTGAGTTGTGTAAATGATCGGAAATTGGCAGTACTCTATGCATATATGCCAAAAATTGACATCATTTCTTATGAGGGAGTTTTACATGAAGAACTCGTTCCGGATGTACTATTTGGAGAGAGTAAAGAATCTGTCTTCAGGCATTTTAATTATATCAATCAAAATATTTATGCTTTGTCATATTACTTCAAGCCGGAGTTATTGTTGGTACACAAAAAAGAGCAAAGTCAAAAAGAGATTGTACTGTCAAAACTGGAGTTTCAAGATGTGCATTTTGCAGTAAGAAAGGCATCTGTGGTGGGCGATGAATTACACTTGTTTTATATGAATATTAATCGTGATTTGCCTGAGCCTGAATATAAAGTGACGCATGTTTTTCATAAAAATGATGGAGAGTATTTATATAGTTACCGAATGCCTGAAAGGATTAGTCAACTGCAATTCATTTCCGATCACAGAATTGCAACACTAGAAGATTCGCTGAGAACTGTTGCTCTTTATGACTTTAAAATAGAAGACAATGAATGAGATAATTATTGACAATGTCACACTTCAAAAGAGGAACGAGCTCATATTGAATGACATTAACATTGAGCTAAAAATGGGTCATTCATATTTATTGTATGGGAAAAATGGGGCTGGAAAGACATCACTGTTGAGGTGCCTGACCGGGTTGGAAAAAAGTTTCAAGGGTAATATATCATATAATGGTGAAGCGTCAGTAGATCAAAACGTAACCTATTTACCGGATACCTATTCTCTGCACGATTCAATTGAGATTGGGGCATACATTCAAAGTTTTCGATTACTCTATGAATCAAATGGATCATTTGATGCTGAACGATTTGGAAAAACCTATGACATGTTCAACATAAACTCATTTCGAAATAAAAATTTTGGCAGTCTGTCAAAAGGAATGATAAAGATGGTTTTTATTACGATAACAATGATGAAAAAGTCAAAAATTATTGTTTTGGACGAACCGTTTGAAGGCCTTGATATAGTGATGAAAAAGGTTTTATTAGCGCTGTTAATCGATGAAGTATCAAATGGGAAACTACTGATTGTTTCATCGCATGAAGTAGCTGAAGTATACAAACAGTTTGATCAATTGATTGGAATAAAAGGGGGCAAAATTACATCGATTTTAAATAGAGAGGAGGTCTTTACCTATGAAGAACTCATTCATCAAATACTTTGACAGATTATGAATATCAAGAGTTCATATTATATTTTTAAGGGATTGAAGGGGAAGAAGCTGGTTAAGATGCCGGTTCTATTACTGATTGCGATTGTCTATGGTATTACACTAATCTACATCTCAATGAGTGAAATAGTATGGCTTGGCAATACTGTTGCATATGAAATTACATTTTGGGGTTATAGAGAACTTCCGGTCGATTCCTATACGAGTATCGTTTCAATACTATTCATCTTCATGTGCCTACACCAGCTACATTTTATCAGATGTTATGCAGAGTCAATATTCAATAGTACAACGAATCAGTATCTCTATTTAGGGTATAAAAGCGATCTGATATTTTATCTGAATTACTTTTTTTGGAGAGCGATATCACTGTTGAAAATCAATATTCTTTATCTTCTACCCCTTTTAACCCTCTATTATTTAAAGGAGGGTGTATTTGTTTATACGTTATTAACCAATGTGTATCATTTATTTGTGGCTTCCCTGATCATAGCAGTCCTGTTTGATCTGTTCTATTTCTTTACAAAAGGGGTTCGTTCAGGAGAGTTCATAACACTATTTTTTCTTTTGTCCATATCACTACTCAGTTTTGTTCTGCAAGGGATAGTCACTGAATTGGATCAAACTCAGTTAGTTAGATTTATTCACATGATTCCTGATATCATAAGCATACCCTATCAATACACATTGAAATCCCTGGGTGCAATTTACTCCCAAACCAAACTTTTCAATCCGGTTTATTCTTTGATCATGTTGTTTATTGCAAGTGTTTTCTTGCATAGAAAGATGTTTTCAAGACTGCTGGAAATGAAGAGTTCATAATCAATCCTCTCTTTTATATATGAATTGAATTGTAATCATCTAAATAATATTTTTTTGTAAGGGATCTTCAAAAAAACGTTCATACAATGGTTAGGTATTACGAGAATAAATAAGGTGTTGCAGTTTACACAATCTTCTACTATAATTTTCGTATGAGTTGAATGATTTGTTGAGAGAAGTTCTGTTTGAGAATAATATAGTTGAATTGCATCAGAGGGTTAAGGGAATCGAGAAAGGGAAGTATGAAGGTGAGAGACCCGGCTTTTTGAACTAGAAATGTACAAGATTTGCTCAATTTAGTATTCAAAAAACTGAAACTTGATATTTTAGAACTGAAACTATCAGTTGGTCGCGATTTCTGAAAATCTGTCCTAAATTCTGAAAAATTGCTCCTAAACCGCCCCATAACCGCATTTATTCTGATTCTGGC
>JAGXIS010000061.1 GCA_024635465.1 Bacteroidota bacterium
ACGACTTAAGAGAGTATGATGAGACTGCTTATGACGTAATAGAGATCGGTTATGCATTAATTCGCTGGTTTGCCGATCCTTTGGTTAAATATCTGGTGATCCCGTTTTTTACATTCGGAAGTATATTCATCAATAACTATGGGATATTGATCATCTTGTTTGGTATAATTATCAAACTGGTTCTCTTTCCGCTTACACAAAAAAGCTTCAAGAGTATGGCTGCAATGAAGGAGTTACAGCCACAAATGAAAGAAATACAAGAGAAGTACAAAGATGATCCTCAGAAGCAGCAGAAAGAGACCATTGCCCTGTATAAAAAAATGAAAGTGAATCCGTTGGGTGGCTGTTTGCCCATGCTGCTTCAGTTTCCGATTCTGATTACGCTGTTCTTTTTCTTTCAGAACTCAATGATCATACGGCAACAGTCCTTTTTATGGGCATCCGATTTATCTGCACCGGATTATATTTTAAGTCTGCCATTTACCATTCCGGTACTGGGTGATCAGCTCGCAGGTTTTGTTTTACTGATGTCGGCTGCGATGTTCTTCCAGTCAAAAGTATCAGGGGGTATGAGTGCAGGGGCTGCTCCGAGTGGTGGACCCAACATGAAGGTATTCATGTACATCATTCCTTTCGTATTGCTGTTTGTGTTTAACAATTTTGCATCCGGATTGAGCTTGTACTATCTGGTTTACAACGTACTATCCATAGCACAGCAGGCATTGATTAACAAACAGATGGGTGATAAAAAACCGGAAGTAGAAGAACTGTCCAACAACAACCGGAAGACTAAAAACAATAGAAAAAGTAAAGGGAAGAAGTAATTGAGGCTACTTCTTTGGTTCCAGATAAGCCCTCATGATGGAGATGAATTCTGAGGGTTTTTCAAGAAAGGCATAATGACCTGCACCGCTTATCGTTATGAGGGCACTCTGTTTTAAGTTCTTTTCAAATCGTTTAGCCTGATCAAGAGGTGTTGACGGATCATTCTCGCCCCATAAAAGCAGTATTTCATGATCAATCGAGGGAATCAATGGGTCCAGATACTCTGTCACCGTTTTAATAAATGTTTCTCTCATGGTCCCGGTGAGTTGCTGATAATCTGATGAGCCCAATTTTTTCCAAAGGGCACTTTTTCTTAGTCGGTTTAATCCTTTTTCACGAAGTGGATTTGGGAGTATTGCAAAAGGCAGCTTCAATACCTTAGCACTATATTTTCTAACATAGTAGTTTAACTTCCTTTTTGGTTTTAGACCTGCAGCACCGGTAAAGATGATTTTATCAAATGTAGAATCCGCGTTCTCACGATTTAGCAATTTGATGGCAACCCTGGCGCCAAATGAGTGGACAAATAGATCAATTTTCTCATTTTTAAAATGAGTTTGGATAAATGCTGCTACAGCATCGGCATAGTCATCCACACTCCAGGCTACAGGAGGTTCGACTGATTGTCCAAATCCGGGAAGATCTATCAGATAGCAGGTTCGAATATCTGACAGTTTTTTTGCTAAAGGCAACATCACTTTGGATTCACTGCCCCATCCATGTAAAATCAAGAGAGGTTTCCCGGTTCCTGTTTTGTACCAGGCCAATCGACTCTCTATAGCCGTGAAAAATTCCGGTTTTATCATTTCTTAAATATTGTAAGGGAGTATCTGCATCGGGTTCATAAATATAGGAGATATCTATTTCAATGATGAGTTTAATTTATCATCTGGAATTTCATAAATCAGAGGGTGTTCCCAATGAAGCGTAAAATCTATTTTTTTCTGGAGCAACTTGAGATAAACAGAAGTGAGCGCATTACGGTCTCAATATTGATGGTTTTTATCATCATATCCAGTGGAATCTATTATAATCATGAACCTGCAGTGAATTATGACAAGGATCACTACGAAAATCTGGAACGTATTTTTCAAGAGAGGAGCCAGCAACTGGATCAGGAGAAGCAGAACATATTGGTCAGATATCAACCGCGAAATGAGATAGAGGCAATAAGAGACACATCTGATTTGATCGGGAATTCAACCATTCAGCCCGAGAGTGCTAAAGTGTCAATAGTGGAAACAGAGCCGGTTATGAACCCGGAAATCATCAATATCAATACGGCTAATGAAGAACAGCTTGTCACACTTCCGGGCATAGGACCTGCCTATGCAAAACGAATTGTAGAGTGGAGAGAGGAAAACGGACTGTTCACTGAAAAAGAACAACTAATAGAGATCCGAGGTATCGGTGAACGGAGACTGGAACAGCTGCTACCGTTTATTGAACTTTGACAGAATTCTCAAGGATTATTTGAATATATATTGAGATCAGTGAAAAGGAGTGTTTATAAAGCGGTAGGCTTTCGCTATTTTATAAACTATGTCAAGCAAAATATTATGGGCTGATGATGAGATTGATCAGCTCAAATCACATATTATATTCCTGGAAGGAAAAGGTTTTGAAGTTACACCTGTAACCAACGGGGAAGATGCTATCTCTCTGATCAAAACACAGACGTTTGACATTATTTTTCTGGATGAACAGATGCCGGGGATGGATGGCCTGGCAACATTGGAGCAGATTCAGGTGATTCGACCTTCGTTACCTGTAGTTATGATTACGAAGAGCGAAGAGGAGTCGATCATGGAGGATGCGATCGGTAATAAGATTTCAGACTATCTGATCAAACCGGTGAATCCAAATCAGATTTTATTGACGGTGAAACGAATTCTTGATAAACGAAGAATTCAAAATGAAAAAGCTGCGCAAACCTACTTAAAAGGATTTAATGAACTTTCATCCAAGTTCAGTGATCAGACTCACTGGAAAGAGTGGATTGAAATCTATAAAACCCTGACTCATTGGGAGTTAAATTTAGAGGCGGTTGATGAAGGCCTTCAACAGGTACTTTAAGACCAATTTCAGCAGGCGAATCAAGCTTTTGGAAAATTTATTCAGCTGGAGTATTTGAGTTGGCTGCAGCGAAGTGAAGACAGACCGATTCTAAGTCCGGAGTTGTTAAAGGAGAAAGTGTTTCCAAGGCTTGAAAAAAATGAGACGGTGCTCTTTTTTCTGATCGATTGTATGCGATACGACCAGTGGTTGCTTTTTCAGAGTATGTTGGATGATTATTATACCATTGACACTGAATTTTACTATTCAATATTACCGACGGCTACCCCGTTTTCCAGAAATTCGATCTATTCCGGACTTTATCCTCTCGAGATTCAAAGGAGATATCCCGCACTATGGCAAATGGGTCAGGATGAGACCTCTTTGAATAGGCATGAAGAGGAACTTTTAAAGAAATATTTGAGCCGGAGTCAGCTTTCTGATCAGGTCAAATATGAAAAGATTATTCAGCCGGAAGATGGAAATAGAATTGCTGATAAAATTTCAAACTATACTCAGACACCACTCACGACGATTATCTATAATTTTGTAGATACATTAGTCCATAGTCGTTCCGATTCTGAAGTGTTAAAGCAATTAGCACCGGATGTTTCAGCTTTCAGATCATTGACGGAAACCTGGTTCCAGCACTCATCCCTTTTCAGGATGTTTAAGGAGTTAGCCAAGGAGGATGTAACCGTTGTTGTATCAACAGATCATGGTTCTGTAAGAGCGATGCGTGATACGAAGGTATTTGGTGACAGGGACGCTGCTACAAATTTGAGATATAAATATGGCAGGAATTTAAAAGCTCAAGATAGTGCGGCCATGTTCATTGAAAAACCTCATTTGTATCAGTTACCGGTTGATCCGCCGGCCAACACTTATATTATTGCTAAAGAAGACTACTTTTTTGTTTATCCAACCAATTACAACAAGTTTCAGAATCGTTATAAAGACACTTTTCAACATGGGGGAGCCTCCATGCAGGAGATGATATTACCTGTAGCCACAATGGTACCTCGCAGATGATGAAGTTTCAAAGTGATAGTCCGGATCAGACGATTGAAATTGCAAAAGATTTTTCGAAACGAGTAAAAGCAGGGGATGTAATCTGTTTACGTGGAGAACTTGGCGCCGGTAAAACGCAATTTGTTCGTGGATTTGTGCAAGGATTTGGATTTTCAGGTAATGAAGTCTCTTCACCTACGTTTACCGTAATCAACGAGTACCATGGTGATCTGTCCATCTATCATTTTGATTGTTACAGGCTTGAACACTATAGTGAAGCAGTTGAAATTGGTGCTGAAGATTATTTTTATAGTGACGGAATCACCATTATTGAGTGGCCGGATAAAATTTCGGAACTTTTACCTGGTGATGCTCTAAATATCACCATTCAGGTATTATCAGAAAATAAACGGGAATTTATATTTCACTGATTAGATGCCGATTAAAAAAAGACGACTCTCTTATCGCTTAGATCTATTGCCTGTTATCTACCCATATCACAGAAGGGCAGAGAACCGTCTGCAGTTAGGTGATCTGGTTTATTACGGGCCCTCACCGGAGTATTACGGAATTGGAGAAGTTGTGAACAGTGAAGAGAAATATTGTGTCGTTGATTTCAGAGGTACAGGATTGTTGGGAATTCAAAAAGATGTGTTTTCAAATAAATATCTCATTCCCATTCATAAACTGAATCTGGGGCATCTGTTGAAGGCAACTTGATAGTTCCAGTAAGAGTGAGGACATCTCGACACACTCCGTCGCCATTCGGCTCCTGAGTTGCTCGATGTGACGTGGTTAAGTTATTATTTTTATTAAAAATAATAACACCCAGTCAGTTCGAGCGCAGTCCCGACGCTTTTTGTCGGAACGCAGTCGAGAACTCCGTGCCATGGTGAGGACATTTCGACTGCACCTCGTCGCATTCGCTCCTCATCTACGCTCAATGTGACGTATTAAGTTTTTGTTTTTAAACAAAAACCACCCCGTCAGTTCGAGCGCAGTCCCGACGCTTTTTGTCGGAACGCAGTCGAGAACTCCGTGCCATGGTGACCAGATTTCGATTTTATCTTTTCATTCCTTCCTTGAGTCGAAACCCTTTCCATAACCCCATAGAAGAATGGCTACCAACAGTCCGGGATAGAAAGGCTCCACTCCGAGGAACATGGTGCCTCCAAATTCAGGAGCATAGACAGTTCCTAAAATGAGCCAGGAAAAAGAGACAAATGTACAACCGATAATAGAGTAGAAGACATAGACTGCCGGCAGACGGAACGGGGTCAGATAGATGCCCAGAACCGGTATCAACAAGCCAGGAATAAAGACTGAGCCTATGATATACCAAAGATCAATCACACTTGGATAGATCAAAATGAGAATAATACCTACGATTGCACTGATTAAAATGCTGATCCGAGTGAGTAGATTTGGTTTCACTGATGGAAAATATTTACTCAAATAATCACGACCAAGGGTTTGGCCTGAAATGAAAAGATAGCTATCCAGTGTAGACATGATGGTAGCTAACAAGGAGACAAAAAATAGTCCTTTTAACCCAAGCGGAAGTATCTGATCTGCAAGTATTGGATACGCCATTACCGGATTCTCCAAACCATCACCCAGAATGGCAAATGCATAAAGACCCGCAAAACAGGTTAGGAAATCGAATCCTATCCAAAATGCAATGGAGATGAAAACCCCTCTTCGAGCCGTTTCCGGAGATTCGGCGGCGGCGGCTCGTTGATGAAAACTTGGATCGACAAATGTCCAGAGTGCAATAAAAAACCAGACCAAAATATATTGCCAGCTGTTGCCTCCCGTAATATCGAGATGAGTATCGGGAAGTGAGCTGATGAGTGTGCCAAATCCACCAAATTCGTTGATAGAAAAAATGAGCAGTAGAATAAAACCGCCAAACATCAACACGATCTGTAATATATCTGTACGTATAACTGCGCCAAACCCGCCAATCGTTATATAGAGAACTGAAAATAGTGCAACAAGAGATGCGTACATGAGGAAAGGGGCATCACCTCCAACCAGAAATTGGAATAACAGTCCCAACATCAAAATATAGGGTGCCGGACTCACTAATATAAAAATCGGCAGGGCACTGATTCTCCCGGCTCGTTCACTGTATTGATTCGCTATGGCTTCCGGAATGGTGAGTGCTTTATTCAGACGGATTTTACCGGCCAGAAAAATGGCAAACATCGCCGAGAAGAAGTAAAACGGAAAACCAAGTATTAACCATTGAGATATGCCAAACTGATAACTCCACTCTCCAATCCCCAATATCCCGCCATACCAGGTTGAAACCAATGTGGCTACAAATGCAGGAAGAGTGACCTTTCTTCCGCTGAGAAGGAAATCCTCTTCAGAATCGGCCTTCCAACCCTTTTTCCAACTGATCCAAATGAGGAAAAAGAAATATGTGCCGACGATGAACCAATCAATTAAAGAAAATTCTGAACTCAAGAAGCTATCCTGTGTGATTCATAATTAGCAAAAGGTCTCCTTTTTTAAATTCAATTTCGACTATTTTTTCAACACTCTCATTGGAAGTGCCATCCCGCAAACCATTTTTAAGAGACTCATTTTTTAGTGGGTAGCGCAAACCCCGGGTCGTTATGTCTGTAACTTCACCGGAAAGCGGGATAAGTGAAATAGAACTATGTAAAGGAAACTCTTCCTTAAAGGGTGATTTAATTATCTTTAGTGTCGAAAATCTATCTTTGAAACTAATTTGATTAAACTTATCAGTGAACTGTAACAGAACGGATAAGTTTTTTAGTGTATGATCAACTCGTTTTCCCGTAGCTCCAAAGACGGTAACATGTGTAAAGTTGTTTTTTAGAGCAATGGAGAGTGCTTTTTCGAGATCATTCGTTTCTTGATCAGAATTTTTAATAACCGTTGCTTTTTCTTTACCGGTCACGATATAGCTGTCAAAATCACCGGTAATGATATCCGGCTGTAAATCCAGTTCATTGGCCCTGTTAGCTCCTCCATCCGCCGCAATAAAGAGGCTGGCATCCTTCAAATCCAAAAGAATCTGCTCTCTATCCGGAATAACGCCATCACAAAGTATTACCGATTTTATCATTATTTTCTAAATCCAATCAAAAGCGCCAGTATCAAACTTTAAAAGTGACTAAATATAGAGAAGTTTATTTAAAAGCATGAACTTCTTGTCGGTTATTCAGACTTAATGGCAAGAATATCTCTGCTACATAAGAGTTGTACTACAGTAAGACTGAAAGTCAATGATGAGACTTAAAATAATGGAAATATTAAGTTCATTAGAAAAACGGGTTGCTATCGATAGCGAGAAGCGTGATTTTTGAGTCCATCGTGAATAACCAAGCAGTAGATCAACTATGTTCAAAGAATTTCTAAATAAGATTAATAGTTTAAGTCCATCATCTCGAATAGGAGTTTTTTCTCACATCCGACCGGATGGAGATTGTATAGGTTCTCAGATAGCACTTTGCAGATGGCTACAGTTGAAAGGGTTTGAGGTCAATGCTTTCAATGATGATGACGTGCCGGAAAATTTGGAGTGGATGCAGAAAAATGTGACAATAGAGAAACCTGATCAGGGAAAATTGGAATCTTGTGATCTATTTATATTGGTTGATGGTAATGCTACACATCGTTATGGTTCATTTGAAGAGTGGTTTAAAGGTAAAAACCAACCGGTTTGGGTCATTGATCATCATCCGGATCCCGAACCCATATTTGAAATTACCATTTCAGAGACGGGTGCTTCATCTACATGTGAATTGATTTATGAACTCTACGCTCAAGATAATGTAAGTCTTATTGACCCGGAGATAGCCAAGGCACTCTACACAGGTATTATCACGGATACAGGTTCTTTGCAATTTGAAAGTGTAACTCCCAGAACGGTAGAAATTACAGCTGATTTATTAAGAAAAGGTAATTTCAAGCCGAATGAAGTTATTGAAAGGATTTTCTCAAATAAAACCATTGAGCAGATGCAACTGTTAAGTGCGTCACTTGAAACGATTCGATTATTTAATAATAATCAAATTGCAGTGATGTACGTTACAAAGGAGATGTTGAATAAATCCGAAGCCACATTTTCTGATTGCGATGGTTTTGTAAATTATCCACTCAGTATCGGTGGTGTAAAAGCGGCCATTTTAATGAAGGATAGTGGAAGTGAAGGTATTCGAATGAGTTTGAGGTCGAGAAGTGAACTTGATGTAAATGTTTGGGCAAGAAACTTTGGTGGCGGCGGACATAAAAAAGCAGCCGGTGCTTGGCATTCGGGTCCACTTGAAAACGCAATCAAAGAAGTTGTAGCCGTAGGTGTTAATCAATTAAAAGACATTGATAAATAGATTTAAAACCATATTTCTGTTTGTGATACTGCTGATTCAACCGGGTTGTAATCTTGAAAGTGAGACGGATGTGCTTGAAGATTCTGAGGCTCCATTTTCAGCAGCTTATATTGATGAATTAAATTCTGAGGATAACAGCATAAATACGGAATCATTAGACGGTGTTATCGCAGAATCCATCAATGAAAGCAGATCGAATGCGATTACAAGAGCAGTTGAAAGAGCGAGTGATTCAGTTGTAAGCATTATGACCACTGAGCAGAGACGAACCTTTGATACGCTCGAGGAAGAGTTACTTCAATATTTTTTCGGACAACTACAACGTGAAAATACCAGAGCAGGATCCGGGTTTGTGGTGAGTGAGGATGGTTTGGTCGTGACAAATCAACACGTGGTTGGTAATAATCCAAGTGAAATCATGATTTTCACAACAGATGGAGAGACCTATCAAGCAGAACTGTTGGGCAGTGATGAGCTTACCGATATAGCATTATTGCAAATAAAGTCGGATGAGGTATTTGAGTTTGTAGAATTCAGTGATTCTGATGAAATCATGGTTGGAGAGTGGGCCATTGCACTTGGGAATCCATTTGGCCTATTTGATGATGGAATGCCAACAGTAACTGTTGGAGTGGTTAGTGCGATTAACAGAGATTTTCAGGCAGATCCCAATCATCCCAGAATTTACATTGATATGATTCAGACAGATGCCGCTATAAACCGTGGAAATTCAGGTGGCCCCCTTTTAAACAGTGATGGTAAAGTAATTGGTATCAACACCTTTATTTATACAGGAGGCACCAGCGCGGGTTTTGTGGGACTGGGTTTTGCAATTCCAAGTAATAGGGTAGACAGGATTATCTCGCAATTAATGACTAGTGGTGTTGTACTTCTGGATTATGATACGGGAATGGATTTCACATCCATGACGGAAGAACTTATCTATAGACACGAACTACCCTATGTTCGGGGACTGCTTGTAACCAGTATAAATAAAAACGGTCCGGCATATGAGAGTGGAATCATGCCGGGGGATGTTATTGTTAGTATCGGTAATGAGCGGGTAATCAGTGAAATGCATGCATGGGCACTTTTAAGAGACTACGATGAAGGGGATAATATGTATATTGAATTGATTCGGGATGGAGATCTCTATAAAACGGAGATGATGTTGAGACAGAAGATTACTGTAAATTAAAAGAGTCGCAATCAACGCATAGCTGATTACGACTCTCTCGCTCTTGATTCACTATTAATCGTTCGCATAGACGTCACTCTTAATGAGCAGTCTATCTATATGAACCAAAAAAGTGATATCCCTTACAATAAAAAAGAAAATAATCAGTAAGTAGTTGTAAATATTAAACTAATTACTATTCAACAGATTCATAAAAATGTTAATTGAAAAAGAAAATCCGGATAGAACAGAATATGCCATTGATGTTCCGGATGGACAGATGTCTGACATTCGTCTCGACAAATATATTACATCATTTGTTCAGAACGCCACTCGCAACAAAGTTCAGAAAGCGATTAAAGAGGGGCATGTACTTGTAAATGACAAGATGGAGAAATCTTCATATATCATGCAGCCCGGTGATAAAATAGAGATTTCTATTCCAAAACCACCGCCACCTAAAGCGGTTGCAGAGAATTTGGATCTTGATATTGTCTATGAAGATGAAGATCTGTTGGTTGTAAATAAGTCTGCAGATATGGTGGTTCATCCTGCATTTGGGAATTGGAGTGGCACATTGGTAAATGGGTTAATGTATCATACAGACCGAAATTTATCCAAAGTTGGGAAAGGAGAAAGTCGGCCGGGTATCGTCCATCGATTGGACAAAGATACCAGTGGATTGTTGGTAGTCGCCAAAAATGATGTTTCACATCAAAAGCTGGCAAAGCAGTTTTCAAAAAAAGAAGCAGAACGAACTTACTGGGCAATTGTTTGGGGAACGCCACCGGAAGAGGGCACTATAGAGGGCAATCTTGGCCGATCACCCAGTAACAGAAAAGTTATGACGGTTCTGAAAGAGGGGGGGAAAGAGGCCGTTACTCACTTTAAAAGATTGGAACTGTATGATCACTTGGCACTTCTTGAGATTCGACTGGAAACCGGTCGTACTCATCAGATAAGGGTTCACATGCAGAAACAGGGTTTTTATGTATTCGGTGACACAACCTATGGAGGCAGCACTGTTCGATATGGTCCAAACACAGGTTCCCGAAAAAGTATGTTTAAAAACATGTTTGCAAAACTTCCCCGCCAGGCTCTGCACGCAAAAACACTGGGTTTTGTACATCCGACGACGGAAAAATTTATAGAATTTGATTCTGAACTGCCTGAAGATTTTCAGTTTGTGCTGGATAAAATTAGAAATAATTGTAAATACAAGTATTAGAAAATGTCGAAGCAATCCAAAAAAATAGATATAGAAGTAATTTTAGATAAAGAAAATGTGCCGGAGGATATCATCTGGAAGGCAACAGATTTGGAAGGATATGATAAAGCGTCTTGCAGAGCTATGATTTTATCACTTTGGGATCACACCAATAAAGATACTCTTCGCCTGGATCTTTGGACGAAGGATATGACTGTTGATGAGATGAAGATATTTTTTCATCAAACACTGGTGACAATGGCTGACACGTTGGAAAAGTCTACCAATGATCCAAGAATTAGTGGAGATATGAGAGATTTCTGCGATTACTTTGCAGAAAAGATGGAAATTAGTCAATCCTGAAAATTTGAGGATTGACTGTAGATTTGTTGTTATCTTATCGATGATCACAATAGATTAGATGAGATTCAGCTTTTAATAAGAACCAGGATATCAAGTCATGCAATATTTGGAATTTGAACAACCCATTGCCGATTTAGAGAAAAAGATAGAGGAGTTAAATGAACTCTCTGTTGGGGATGAAGTTTTAAAACCTGAAATTGATCGCTTGCGAAAAAAGGCGGATCAACTTAGAGAATCCATTTTTAGTAATCTGACCCGATGGCAAAGGGTTCAACTTGCCCGACATCCTGAGAGACCTTATACCCTCGATTATATTCATTTAATTGCAGATGAGTTTATTGAACTACACGGTGATCGATATTTTGCAGATGATAAAGCGATGATTGGGGGTCTGGCTACAATTGATGGAATGACAGTGATGCTTATTGGCCAGCAAAAAGGGAGAGATACTAAATCGAGGCAATACAGAAATTTTGGTATGGCAAACCCGGAAGGGTACAGGAAAGCGTATCGGTTGATGAAACTGGCTCAAAAATTTGGAATACCTGTCGTAACATTGCTTGATACACCGGGAGCATTTCCGGGTCTTGAAGCGGAAGAGAGAGGGCAAGCTGAAGCGATTGCCAAAAATTTAAAATTAATGGCGACTCTGGAAGTTCCAATCGTTACCGTAGTTATAGGTGAGGGTGCCAGTGGCGGTGCTTTGGGAATTGGGATGGGTAATGAAATCTATATGATGGAGAATACATGGTATTCTGTGATATCACCCGAATCATGCTCATCAATCCTTTGGAAAACCTGGGAATTTAAGGAGCAAGCTGCTTCGGCATTGAAATTAACAGCTAAAGATCTGCTGGAATTGAAAATAATCGATGGTATCATCAGTGAACCGTTGGGCGGTGCTCACAGGGATTTTGAAAAATCTGCTGAAGCTGTGAAAAAACAGATCATGAAGAGTCTTAAACAGCTCAAGAAAAAGAAAGTGGATGCTCTCATTGATCAGAGGATTAAAAAATATTCAGAGATGGGTGTTTGGACTCAGGCAGCGAAGAAGTAGCAAACTTTTCAAAAGGGCTCTTAAATATTACCGGAATATTTGGAAGAAATATTTTTTCCATAGTTTTGACATTCGAAATGGATCGGATATCGAAAGTTTTATTCAATCTGAATTTCCGGGTAAAAGATTGGTACTCTTAAAATGAGTGATAAATTACTCTATTCAGGTGTGTGGGTAGCACTTTTATTGATCCTTCTCTTTTCGATGGGTGGTGGTGTTTGGGGTGCTGAATCTACGTTAGGTCATTGGACAGGAGATATGTTTCGCAATCTATGCCACCAGGATCCAAATCGATCTTTCTTTGTAAATAATCTTCAAATGGCAGTAAATAGCAGATGTTTTGGCGTATTTGCGGGATTATTATTCGGATGGACCCTCATTCCACTTTTTTTAAAAGGTAAATTCAAAAAAAACCCATTTTTATGGCTACTTTTGCTTGCACTCATCATTCAAATCATCGATTATATGGGAAATCATTATGGGATGTGGATAAATACCAATGAATCACGGCTCATATTAGGTTGTTTCTTGGGTTTTACAGCATCATTATCTGTTTACGATCTCTTTAAATCATAAAACAAAATCATTATGAACGTTGAAAAAGAAAGCGAATTTGAAAAACTGACATTTAAGGATTATTTACCGTCAAGTACCATAGTAGGAGTTATATTTGGTCTTGTAACTTCTGTAGTGGGGCTCTTTTTTATGTATCAGCAAATAAACTCTGAACCTTCAACCAGTATGACGGGGATGTTTATGGGAAGTATCAGCATGCTGGCAGTTTGTCTTATTGCAGCATGTGCCGGTTTAGTTGCAGTATGGCACTTTACTAAAGAAGTAACATCCACTCTAAAGCTTGGACAAGGTGCCGTAATAGGATTTCTAACAGGTGCAGTTATTGCAATCGTGAGTGTTCTTCTATCAGAAGCATGGGCCACTTTCATTGACCCGGAAATGATGAGAAATTATGCCGATTCTATGATTGCAAACTTCGAAGCAATGGATATGCCACAAAGCACATTGGATGATATAGCAGAATCTTTTGATGAAGGTGATTCTATGTTCAGGCAATTATTCATTAATATTCCTCTTTACGGTGTTCTGAATCTGATAACTGCTCTTATTGGAGTTAAAATCTTTGCAGACAAGCCGGAGGAAACTTTTTAGTCTGAATGAATGACTTAAGTACTTCTTCACATACACAATTGCAATCCTGGGTGGATCGAAATGGATTTTCGCACTGGGCTATAGCTTTACTTTGGATTTTGGTGGCACTCATTCTTTTTCAGGTGGGAGCCGGTTTACTGATTATCTTGATGATTTTTATGTCTGAGGGAATCGTCACCCAGACTGAAATTCTTGAAATAATGGTTTCAAGAGTGGATCTCCTCTTTATAGCGAATTCAATTGGGCAAATTCTCTTTATCGGTTTGGCTACTTTCATCGTAGTCAATTTACATCGGGCAGAAGAGTCGAAACTGGATTTTCTGCGGCTCAAATGGTTTGATAGCACACTTAGATACAGTATATACGGTTGTATACTTATAGTTGTCGTTCAGCCTATTGTGATCTATCTGGGTTTTTTAAACTCCTTGATCCCCATTCCCGAATGGATGCAATTAGCACAAGAGGACCAGTATGAAATGATCCTAAATTTTCTAATGACAGAGGGAGTAATTGTTTACGCCTTAATTGCTATTGCTGTTATCCCTGCAATCTGTGAAGAGATATTATTCCGAGGTTACATTTTAAGAGCGTTCGAAAAAAGCTGGGGAATCATTACAGCTATTTTTGTTTCGGGGTTATTCTTTGGATTATTCCACCTACAAGCAGCTAATTTTATGCCGCTTGCAACACTAGGTGTGGTATTAGCAGCCATGACCTGGTTAAGTGGGTCCATCTGGCCGGCAATTTTTGCACATTTTGTGAATAATGCTACGGCTGTCATCGTAGGTATTAATTTCCCGGAGCTGTTTTTCCAGGATATGAGTTATGAAAGTTTACCTCCATTTTGGTTACTCATAGTCAGTATTGTATTGACTTGTTTAGTTATTTATGCAATGTTGAAAAGCAAAATCGAGCCAGAGATTCAACTATAAATAACCTGTATCTGATTGCTTTGAATGGTAACTTTATGGACCACAAATGAATAGTCTATGTTGAAAGGATCAGAGCCAAATAAGATTAATAATTGGATATGTCTGCTCGAAAGAGGTACGGAGTATGAAGTTCAACTTATCAAAAGTTATCTGGATAATTTAGAAATACCCAGCAATGTGCTCTCAAAAAGGGACTCCTCTTTTACACAGAATTTTGGCGAACTATCTATGGTCTATCTCTATGTTCCGAAAGAATTTGAGAAATCTGCAAGAAAAGCATTGGACGAATTGAATGAGGATTTGGAGAGTGATCACTCCAATGATTCCGAAATAACCGATAATGAAACCTAAATCTATTGAGTGAACTAAAAACAAGGGTTTTCATAGCGATACCACTGGCTAGTTTGATGTTGGGTATTACCTGGGTTGGTGGACTCTTTTTTGAGTTGCTATTTGGCGCGATTGCTTTGATTACAATTTGGGAAGTTCACAGATTGTTAAAAATGGCCGGATCTGAAGGTTTTTTTTACATTTCAATTCTTATTGCTTTAACTATTTGGAACGCCCCTCTATTTCCTTTTTATGTGATTTCAGCCATTGCAATAATCATATTGTTAATATCATTGGTCATCGTTATTCGTTCAAAAAGTGATTTGAAAGAACGATGGTTTAGTACCCTGTTCACCGGGATTTATGCCCCTGCCGGTTTTCTGATGATGGTTCATATTCGAAATTTAGGAATTGAATCCGAAGGGTTATGGCTTACACTCACACTGTTTTTGATGATATGGGGCAATGATATTTTTGCATATTTTGGAGGCAAAACTTTTGGTAAAAGACCTCTTGCCCCGATCATTAGTCCAAAAAAAACATGGGAAGGTTTTTGGTGGGGTTTCGCAGGTTCAGCAGTGGGCTTTATCATTGTCTTTTTATTGGCAAATCCCTATCCACTCCCATTATGGAGTATTATTCCTGCAATATTGATCATCAGTATATTTGGTCCGTTAGGCGATATTACAGCCAGCAGTCTGAAACGTAGAGCGGATGTAAAAGACTCCTCTTCAATATTACCGGGTCACGGTGGATTTTTTGATAGATTTGACTCTTTGATTCTCTCGGCACCCTTCCTTTTTTTCTATTTCTTCTTTTTATTAAGGATTTATTGAGGCCCATCCGTTGTTATTAATGTAAATCACCAAAGGAATATCATTTTATGGAGTCTAAAAAAATTTTGATAACGGGCGGTACAGGCTTTATTGGCTCCTATCTGTCTGATCATTTACTTAAACAAGGTCATTAACTTACGATCATCACCCGCTCTCCAAGTCGATATAGTGAAGAGCAAGCAAAAAATATGCAATATGTTGGGTGGGAGGATGATCTTGTTGAAGTAGTAAACAGTTGTGACTGCATCATCAACCTGGCCGGAGAGAGTTTGTTTGGGCAGAGATGGACTAATGAGGTCAAGAGCTCTATCTATGATAGCCGGATTTTAACAACCCGAAAACTGGTCGCACTTATTGAAAAGGCAGAAAAAAAACCTGAACTTTTCATATCTGCCTCAGCTGTAGGAATCTATGGCGATCATGGGGATACAATTTTGGATGAGTCGACCCCGGCCGGGTCCGATTTTTTGGCAGAGGTTTGTAAAGATTGGGAGAAAGAAGCTTTAAAAGCATCCGAATATGGTGTTAGAGTTGCAATTCCCCGAATTGGAATTGTACTTGAAGAAAACGGGGGTGTGATTGAAAAAATGTTACTTCCTTTTAAACTGTTTATAGGTGGACCTATCGGTAGCGGCAACCAATACGTTCCGTGGGTTCATATGACAGACTTATGTAATGCCATCCTTTACCCCATTGAGAATAATGAACTGAAAGGTCAATACAATGTGTGTTCTCCTGAGCCTCAGCCGATGAATGTGTTGGCTGATACGCTGGGTAAAGTATTGAATAGACCCTCCTTTTTTAAAGTGCCGGAGAGTTTATTAAAACTTGTCCTGGGAGAGGCTGCTCAGCCGGTATTAGGGAGTCTTAGGGTACAGCCTAAAGTGCTACAAATCAACGGGTTTGTTTTTGAATTTGAAGATCTTGAAGAGGCTTTAGCCGATATTATCTGATTAATTGAATATTCAAATTTTTCAAGGTGCAGGGTGCAAGGTTCAGGCTGGAGTGTAGCGCTCCGAGCGTAGCAATTCCCACGAAGTGCTCCTATTTTGTCCCGCGAAGCGAAAGTCCCGACCTCTCGGGAGTGCAAGGTGCAGGGTTCAAGGTGCAGGTCTTCTGAAGGCACAAAGGGTGTATGGGATAATATAGTTGTTACTCAGATTCTGATAGGTTTTCGAAGCGTGTCGAATAGATCGTCCAACTCTGAATCCCATTACGTGTTAGGGCAATAATTTCCATATTTCCATTCCCAAAATAATCACTGATAACCGGATAACTCATTCCAGTAGATGGTAGATCTAAATGTCGTTGTCCACTTAGTATATCCCACGCGTAGAGACGGCCAAAGTCAGCCAGTGCTACGAGGTCTTGCCTATCATCACCATTGATATCGAGAATGATTGGACTGTGCGTTACGGAAGAGGGCTGGCCTAATGATTGTGTAAATACGAGCTCACCATTTGGTTGATATAAGAAGATTGATCCATTAGATGATTGCAGTACGATCAAATTATTACGGACAAGCTCTGTTCCATTCAATTCTCTGTATAGAACTTCACCCTGGCTGGGAGTAATATTCAGACTGCTATTAGACACGGTAAGTGACTGAACTGCCAGTGATTCGGTCTGATGAGTTGTTGAAAGAGAGTCAGAAAAAAGAGGCTGAAGTCCTATTGAGTATAGATTTCCATCGAGACCGGCACCTAGGAGGTGATTTTCAAATTTTTCAGGTCTGCCCTGCATTTGAGAAGGCAGAAACTGTGGAAATCCGGTTCTTCTAAGTCCATTTACATACCAGCCATGTAGTGTATTTTCAGCAAATACGAATAGTGACTTTGATTCATTCAATTCCGTAATTAACGGGGCAAATCGAACAACAGAATTTGTACTCTGTGGCCAGCCGTTGATCGATTGACCTCTTGCATTCAGAATGTGGATATTTCTGTCAGCTGTGGCAAGAATCATTTCTGCGACGCCATTTCCGGTAAAGTCCAAAATGGTTAATGGAGTTGTAATCTCTTCTCCAACAGAAACCGGGAAGTTAGGTAATAGATCACCACTTCTATTCCAGGCATATACTTTGTCGCCGGCAGCCTGCATAATTACATTTTGATTGTTGCCATACCAATCATATACAACAGGAGAACCAATCGGTATATCATCATTTGTAGAAGCTTGAACTACAACTGTACCGTCGGATGCAAGTATAAAGACCGAGTTGTTCACTGTTGAAAAGACAATTTCCTCACGAACACTGCCCGATAAGTTTGCAAATACAGGTTTTCCTGCCAAATCCGAATCTCCAATCGAGAAGGTCCACTGTTCTTGATTTGGGCGTTCCGACAATTCACGTTCAAAATTAGAGATCGTAACCTCAAGTTCATTGCCATCGGGTTGTAAACGAGTTGCAATGATGAATTCATCCAGATTACTTACTACTCGATTGAGGTAGTTCTGAGGAAAGAGCCAGGGTTGAATGTAAAGGCTAAATCGGGGTGAATTCATATAAAAAATTGAACTGAGTGAGCCACCCAGTGAGTTTCTGACCTTGGTATAGTCGTCATCAAAAAACATTACTCTTCGGCGTTCAGAATCTCCTCCAACACTTTCAGCCAATCCTTTTCTCTGGGCAATTGAAATGACTTGATCAAAAATTGTCAGATAGAAATTTTCCATTGTATTTAATTCAGAACCAAATAACTTCCCAAGTACTTGGCTATCGATAGAGTATGTGTTGTTATCTTTAATAATCAATTCCCTCTCAGTGAGATCATCTAAAAAAGCCCTGATAGAAGTTGGATTTCTAACCGATCTCAAATAGAGATATTCACTGCTACTGATAGGCCCGGACTCTGCAAATGCAACGAACGCAACTTCATCCCCCAGATCTTGCTGAATTGCCTGAATCGTACCGGGATTGCTTTCTAAATATTGATCCGCATCGTGATTAAGTTCAAAATCTACTTCAATTAATGCTTCAGGATCTAATCTAAAAATTGAAAATGCCGCTGCACTTATCGGTATAAACCGATCCAGTGTAAAATTTTGTGGAACGGAACTGATCGATTTTAATAGTGATGATCTATC
>JAGXIS010000062.1 GCA_024635465.1 Bacteroidota bacterium
ATTAGTATGAACACAACCCGGCTGCTCCATCTCCTCAAAATTGTCTCTATCCAGAGGATTTTTATTCATGGGTTTCGCTTTGTCGGTAAAGAATCGGAAGGCATCAAAATGGGTACACAGCAGGGGTCTAGATTCAACAAACTCATCGACCTCTTTATCTGAGAGTCGAAGCGGTATCTGCTCATGACGTACATTCCCTGTTTTATAAACCATTGCCCACTCATGCATGCCAAAACATCCAAAGAGTGGTTTCTTCTGACTCGAATTCTTCAACATCTTCACAATCCACTCTGCTGATCGCACTCTTTTATTGGGCAATAGAACCGGGTTCAAGTAAGCACTGCTTTTTTCTAAAGTTAGTTCTGAAATTTCAGGGAGGGTATCCAGATGACTAAATTGGAGAGATCTGCCAATACCCGGCGACCATCGTTTTAAATGAGCCGGTCGAAACGGATAATATTCAAAAAGGAAATCCAGAACAGGATCTTTGAGTTGTCTGGATCTCTTTTCAAGATAAGGATCTAAAATAGAGGTCAGGTGAGTTTCATGCTCTCTTTTTTTAGAGACCCAAATCTCTTCAGGATATTCTATATCGATTATTGAATTATCAATGGTTTTGCTTAACATACATCAAAATATCATTCTATTCGGAGTGATGGTAATGAATATTCAGAGGTTTTTAAATAAGCTTTTTTGATATCATGTTGAAAGAGATACTCCATTTTATTCTTCATCTGAGGCTGCATTATCAACTGTTTATTCTGTCAGGAGGTTATCTGTTGGGTGGCTTGATGGCTGACCAGATGGATACATCTCAATTCTGGTTACAGTTTATAAATGTGCACATATTGCTATTTGGAGGAGCAACGGCATTTAATTCATTCTGGGATAAAGATGAAGGCCCCATCGGTGGGCTAAAGAATCCACCTAAAATGACAACATGGATGCATCGTGTTTCACTGGTACTGATGTATTCAGGATGGCTGTGGGCCTATTCAATCAACACACCTTATTTTATAATTTACGGTTTCAGTCTGCTGCTTTTTTGGCTCTATTCCACACCTCACGCAAGATGGAAGGGCGATCCTCATCTAAGCATGATCGCTATTGCCGTGAGTACAGGCATGAATTCCACTCTACTTGGATTTTGGGCAGCAGATGGAGCGTTTTTGTGGGTAATTCTGTTAGCATCTATAGGCACCTCATTTGTTTTATTGAGTCTTTATCCGGTTTCACAAATATATCAGCTGGATGAGGATCAAAGACGAGGAGATCACACTTTTTTCAATCGTTATGGGTTAAGCGGTGTTAAACGTTTTTTCATAATCAGCTATCCCGTAGGGTTGTCAGTTTTATCCGTATCTTTGATGAGTATTGCACTCGTGCCGGGTTTATTTCTTTTTATTACGGGAATGGGAGCTTATTTATATCTCCTGATTACGGTAAATGAATTGGAGGGTTTAGAAAATGAGTATCGAAAAGTTATGAAAATAAAATTTATTGCATCACTTTCGTTCGTTCTCTTTTTACTGACAGCCAATGCAATCAAATATGAGTGGATTGGACACACATTTTTAACAAATTATTTTAATTAAGTTTTTGTCTCATGACTGAAGTAAAAGATACCATTATCAACAGAAGCGTTATTGAAAACGCATATACCTACGAAGAATACAGAGAACTCATTAATGATCTGTTATTAAAGGGCAGAACTACAGGCGAGAACCACTCCGAAGCGATGATTCATTACACAAATATGAATTCTCATCGAATGAGAAGAATCGATAAAAGAATTGAGTTAATGGAACCTTTAAAAGATCGTCTGGATGAGTTAAAAAGATCTATGACGTGGGTCGTCTTAACAGAAGCCTGGTGTGGCGATGCCGCTCAAAATATCCCGGTGATTCAAAAAATAGCCGACTATTCGTCAAAGATTCAAACACGTTATATTCTCAGGGATGAAAATCTTGAAATTATGGATCTGTTTTTGACGAATGGAAGAAGCCGATCTATTCCAAAACTGATCTGTTTAGATTCTCAAACCCTGGAACTCCTGGGCGATTGGGGACCACGACCGACCGGTGCAGATCAATTATACAGTGAACTCACTCACAAGGGACTCCCATATCAGGAAGTAGCTGAAAAACTTCATAAATGGTATGCTGACGATAAAACTGCAACCATGCAGAGTGAAATATTGCACCTGATGAATGAGTGGGAGTAAACGGGTTCTATCCTAAAAATACCCTAACTAATTAAGTTGAGGTTGAAGAACATTATCATGTTGGATTCAGACTCTTTTTACAGACATATCGCTCAGACCAGCAGTGAGCCAATGGGGCTCGAAATTGATTATGCTGAAGGTTGTACGCTTTATACAACGGATGGAAAACAGTATACAGACTTCATCTCCGGCATTGCGGTGAGCAGTTTGGGGCACAGGCATCCCAATGTTTTAAAAGCTATTCGAGAGCAGATCGATAAACATCTTCATGTGATGGTTTACGGTGAGTATATACAGTCACCCCAAAGTAAATTCGCGAAGTTGTTGTGCGATCAGCTGCCCGATAATCTGGATCGTGTTTATTTCGTGAACAGTGGTACGGAGGCCATTGAAGGGGCACTCAAACTTGCTAAAAAGCATACGGGTCGACATAAGTTGATCGCTTTTCATAATAGTTATCACGGTGATACTCATGGATCACTCAGTGTAACGGGCAGAAATATCTACCGGGATCCTTACGAACCGTTACTGCCGCATGTTTACTTTTCCGCGTTCAATGATGATGAAGTGTTGAATTTGATTGATGAGTCAACAGCTGCGGTCATTTTGGAGCCCATTCAGGGGGAAGGGGGGATTATCCCGGCCAAAAAAGAGTGGTTACAGCGTGTTCGAAAAAAATGTAATGATACAGGATCACTACTCATTTTTGATGAAATACAGACAGGTTTCTTCAGAACCGGATCTCTTTTTTCGTTTCAAGAGTACGGTGTTATACCTGATGTCCTATGTCTTGCAAAAGCGATGGCAGGTGGCATGCCGATGGGTGCTTTTGTCTCTTCAACGGCAAGCTTTGAAGCATTTAAAACAAATCCGCCATTGAATCATGTTACAACATTTGGCGGGCATCCGGTGAGTGCAGCGGCCGCATATGCAAATCTGAGTACATTGCTTAGTGAAGATTTTGGTGCAAAAGCATCACACATCGAAAAAAAATCTCGTGAAATATTGACCGGTGATGGCATTGTTGAACTTCGCGGAAAAGGTGCCATGCTGGGATTAGAACTGACAAGTTCAGAATTAACAGCAAAAGTGGTTAAGAATTGTTTTGATCAGGGGATCATTCTGGGCTGGACACTACACTCTGATTCGCTGATTCGAATCGCACCCCCACTGATTATGGATGATGAACTTTTGACCGGCACGTTGATGACGATTCAAAAGACGATTGATCTGGTTATAACGTAAAGGATACATACTGAATAATCTTACCCTCTTTGAGGTGCTTTTTCTCATAAAAAGTCTGGATATTCAGTAAATCGTCGTTTGGAGCGTCACGATATACATTATCTACCCGACGTAAAATTGTACACCCCTCTTCACGAATGGTATCCAACGTGAAATTAAATAAGATCAGTGAGTCTGTTTTCAGGTGGATGATTCCTCCTTCTTTTAACAGTTTTCGATAAATATTCAAGAATTTCGGGGATGTCAGGCGTTTAGACCGTCTTGGTTTTTTTCTGATGTATGGGTCCGGAAATGTTATCCATATTTCATCCACTTCATCTCTATCAAAATAGTAATGAAGATGGTCGATGAACATTCTTAAAAACCGAACATTCGATAAGCCTTCTTCGAGTGCTGTTTTTGCACCATTCCAAATTCGCGGGCCTTTTATATCAATCCCGATGAAATTCCGTTCTGGAAATCGTCGAGCAAGTTCTATTGCGTAATCCCCTTTTCCACAAGCTAATTCCAGGGTAATTGGATTTTGGTTTTTGAAAATCTCGTTTTTCCACTTTCCTTTCGGGCGTTCACTCTCTTCGAGATCCGTATACTCTATAACATTTTCAAACCGTGCGACGTCAGCGATTCGTTTTATCTTATTCTTGTTACCCAAAATATTCCGGCTCGTTCCCCTTCTTCCATTTAATATTGCAGCCGATGCTGGGCGTCTGCTTTTCAGGTGGATTATCCCCATATAAGATGCGATCTGTAGCTTCACGCAGGTCTTTTCCGGTAGGAGTTTTACCGTTACCGGGTCTGGAATCGTCAAACTGACCTCTGTAAAAAAGTTTTAACTCTCCATCAAACAGAAAAAGATCCGGGGTACAGGCTGCTTTGTAAGTTCTGGCAACTTCCTGAGACTCATCAAAGAGATAAGGGAAATTATAATCAAAATTTTGAGCATCCTCTTTCATCTTTTCGGGGCTGTCATCCGGATAATTCTGGACATCATTGGAACCGATGGCAACTACATCGATTCCTTTCTTTTTATAGTCAGAGGCAAAACTAGCTAACTCTTTTTTTATCAATTTGACATATGGACAGTGATTGGAAATAAAGATGACCAAAAGTCCCCGGCTCCCTTCAAATGAATTGAGTGACACTGACTTGCCGGTTACTGTATCCTTTAGTTCAAAATGTGGGGCTTTTGTGCCCAATTCGAGCATCGTGGAATTCACTGCTACCATGATCTTAATCTTTTTTTTCGTAATTCTAGTTACTCTTAAATATAAAGAAATATGTTGAGGAGTTCAGATAAGGGATCGAGTGATGAGTTAGTCGAATCTAAGGATATACCAATCATCGCGTGATAACATTCGGGGTTGAGAATTCATTCTCTGAGTACTTCGGTTGCGTTGCCCATAGTAACCTCTTGACTGTTGATCATTCATCATGGTATCCGTATTTGGAAATCTGAAAGTGGGGGGTTCTAATGCAAATCCAACCCAAATAGTACCCTTCTCTACATTATAAAGAGTTGAACCATTTAGTGGAATCTTCATCTCCAGAGTGGTCAATCTTCTTTCCTGATCTGAAGCAATTTCAATCCCGTCGGTTTCTACAAGATGTTTTTCTACAAAACCGTACTCCGCATTACTCTGTCCATCAAATCTCTGAACAATCATTACTTTTGAATAGATCTGATTCAATAGACTCCTCAACAGTTCCACATTTTCCGGTTTCCTTGCAAATTCTGGATCAGTTGTGAAATCCTCGTAAGTAGCCGGTGATTCACGAAGTAAATTAAAAGAACCAACCGGATAACCAATACCGACTTTTTTACGGCTTTCTTCAGAATTACTCAAATAAACGATCAATCCGGACTGTCTGATAGCACTATCCAGTCTTGGGTTTTTCACATCAACAAACAGATATAGGATGTTATCATGCAAATAGGCATGATAATTGATATCATCGGAGGAGCTTATAAGTGTATTTTCGGAAGTCCAGCCAACCAAACTACCATCGACAGGGAGGGCTTCATTTTTTTGGACGACAGTCACTTGTTTTGTTCCGGAACATGAAATAAAAAGGACTGAAAACAGGACTAAACTTAAAAACTGAATTTTTTTCATTTAAAAATAGATGACGGTTGGTTTGTAGTCGTTAGTTTTTCGACATCAAGAATGGTGAAAGATAAAGGAAATGAATTTCGTTAAGAAATCCATTTATTACTAAAACTGATTCGTCTTATAGATTATTGTTATCCATAAGTGGTTATTCAGATATTAAATGTTGCCTAAAATCA
>JAGXIS010000063.1 GCA_024635465.1 Bacteroidota bacterium
CATGTTCACTCTATTGAAAAAATCAATGGGAGAGCCCCGTCTGAATGGCAAAAAATCAACAGATTTGAGCTTCAAACCCCGATCATGCCTAATGAGTATATCAAGCTCGGTTTACAACCTGATGATCTTGAACTGAGAGTCATGGATCTAATCAGCCCAATAGGAAGAGGGCAAAGAGCACTGATTGTTGCACCACCAAGAACAGGTAAAACTGTACTCTTGAAAAAAATTGCACGGACACTCACAGAAAACTATCCGGAGATACATACCGGAATACTTCTGGTAGATGAACGTCCTGAAGAGGTCACAGATTTCCTGAGAACCACAAATGCAGAAGTCTTTGCATCATCCAATGATAAACCTACAGAGAGTCACGTCAGAATATCTGAAATGGCACTGGGTTATGTGAAAAGGAAGGCAGAATATGGGGGGCACGCTGTTCTTTTGATCGATTCATTGACTCGTCTGGGCAGGGCATATAACGCAGCACAGGCCAACTCCGGGAGGACACTTTCCGGCGGTTTGGATATCCGGGCACTGGAGATACCGAAGAAGATTTTTGGATCCGCCAGGAAGATTGAAGGGGGCGGTTCTTTAACCATTATTGCTACCTGTTTGATTGAGACGAATTCCAGAATGGATGATCTGATCTTTGAGGAGTTCAAGGGAACCGGTAACATGGAGCTTGTTCTGGATCGTGAAATTGCGAATGATCGCATCTACCCATCAATTAACATTGCAGCTTCCGGAACGCGTAACGAAGACAAATTCATCACGGATTCACTGGAAGAACGTAACATGGTGAGAAGATTCTTATTGAAAAAATCACCCAAAGAGTCGATTCAGATGTTACTGCAGGTCATCAAACGGACCGAAAGTAACGAAGAGTTGTTTGCCCAGATAGCGGCTACTATTTAATACTGAGGAAGTGTAGGGTCAATTTTTGAAGCCCACTCGTTAATACCGCCTTTTAGATTGGCAACATTCGAAAAACCATTTTCCTCGAGCATTTCACACGCTTTACCACTGCGATTGCCACTTCGACACATGATGACGATCTCCTGAGTCTCATCAAGCTCTTGAATTCGGCCACCAAGGTCATCAAGCGGGATGAGTGTAGAGTATGTGTCTATATTGGATATATGAGCTTCAAACGGCTCACGCACATCCAGCAATAAAAAGGGCTCTTCTTGATCTATCTTCTTTTTCAATTCTTCAACAGTAATCTCTTTCATTTTATAAAATTAAGTATATCGATCTAGTTTAAATTGTCTGCCCAGATAGAGATTTTTTGCTTCTTCATCTTCTGCCAGCTCTTCTGTAGTTCCCTCTCGAAGAATTTTCCCTTCAAACATCAGATAAGCTCTGTCTGTAATGGCTAACGTCTCATGTACGTTGTGGTCTGTAATAAAAATCCCAATATTCCTCTTTTTTAAATCCGCTACAATCTGCTGAATGTCCTCAACGGCAATCGGATCCACTCCGGCAAAAGGTTCATCCAGTAGTATAAACTTAGGATCAGTAACCAATGCACGGGCAATTTCAGTTCTTCTTCTCTCTCCACCGGACAAACTGTGGCCTTTGTTATTAACTACTTTCTCCAGCCCAAACTCCTCAATGAGCTCATCAACTCTCTCTTTGATCTGCTTTTTTGGCATCGATAGAAATTCAAGAACGGCTGCGAGATTTTGTCTGACCGTAAGATTTCGAAACACACTCGGTTCCTGAGAGAGATAACCGATTCCCATCCGGGCTCTTTGATACATCGGTTTTTTCGTGATATTGACATCATTTAAATAAACACTACCGGAATTGGGAAGAATAATTCCGGTGAACATGTAAAATGTGGTGGTTTTTCCGGCGCCGTTTGGACCCAAAAGTCCGACTATTTCACCCTGCTGAACATGAATGGAAACTTTATCAACAACCCTTCGACTCCGATAGCTCTTAACGAGTTCATTACTGTACAATTTCAGAGATGTTTTCTCAGGAGTAATCATAAAGTTGATACAGTGTTAACAGGTTAATTAAGCTAATTGCAGTTGATTAAAAACTGATTCAAAGAATGTAATGCCATCTTCAGATCCCAGTATTGATTCCATGGCTCGTTCGGGATGAGGCATCATTCCCAATACATTACCGTTTTTGTTTGTTATGCCGGCAATCGAATGAACAGACCCATTAAAATTGGACTCCGGAGTGATTTCACCATTTTCATCACAGTATCTGAATGCAATTTGCCGGTTATCCTGAAGCTCTTTTAATCCGTCATCTTCTATAAAGTAATTTCCCTCACCATGAGATACCGGAACGTTCAATACCGATCCGGGTGCAAGGCCTTTGGTAAAAACAGATGTGTTGTTTTCGGATCGAATGTGAACATTTTTGCATACAAACCGAAGTTTTTCGTTGTGTAACATCGCTCCTGGCAGCAGATTAGCCTCGAGTAGAATCTGAAAACCATTACAGATTCCCAACACCGGATTTCCACTCTTCACGTAAACCTGAACGGCATTCATAATAGGTGAAAACCGTGCAATAGCTCCGGATCGTAGATAATCTCCGTAAGAAAACCCTCCCGGTACAATCAGTAAATCAATATCGCTTAAATCACTGTCTTTATGCCATAGAAACGTTGTTTCAACATTCATTACATGTTTCATGGCATGATAGGCATCATGATCACAATTGGAACCCGGAAAGACAATTACTCCTATTTTTTTCGACACGTTTTATCCTTTTATTTCGGTGACAAGTTGTATTTCCTGCAAGACAGAATTTATTTTTAAACACTCTTCAAAATTTCCTTCATAGACGATCGCTTTACCCTCAAAATGAACTTTAAGAGTAAACTCCTCAGCCTTCGCTAAACTACAGCCCAAAGCTTTTATTAACTGATTGATCACTTCATCAAATGTGTGAATATCGTCATCATATAAAATTAATTTCCATGGGGTATTAACCTCTTCCTCTTCTTTCTCCTCAACCAAAACTTCAACTTCCGGCTTGATCGTTGGTTTTTGTTGTGCAGATAGAGTGATTCGATATTGCTTCAGAGAGAACATTTCAAAACGATTAAATAGATTCAATCGTAATTTGATAATCCTCCATCACTTCATTCGATAGTAATTCAGTACAAGCCGTTTGTGCTAATTTATGCGCTTCATCTTCAGAAGAGGCATCAATTTTAATTTCAATAAACTTACCGATTCTGACATCTTCGATTTTCTTCAGTCCCAAATTCTGAAGTGCCTGATAAGCTGCTTTTCCTTTTGGATCAAGGATTGATTTTCTAAGAGTAATATTAACTTTTGCTTTATACATACAATTGATCAATTATTTTGAGACCGTAAGTTAACGGTTCTACTTGTTAGCTGCTACCTTCTGTAGTACTTGATTTAATAGTTGGTCTTCGTTCAACTCTCCTGCATCCAAATAATGGATGAATGGCCATCTTCTAAACCATGTAATCTGTCTTTTTGCATATCTGCGAGTAGAAGTTTTGATATCCTTAACCATTTTATCAAAACTGATGTCACCCTTTATATGAGAAATCGCTTCTCTGTATCCAACGGTTTGTAAAGCCTGAATGTTTTTGTCATAACCTTTATCGAGAATCATCCTCACCTCATCCAGCAATCCTATCTCGATCATTTTTTCTGTCCTGATTGAAATTCTCTTATGAAGAACTTGCCGGGGATGATTGATCACAAACACCATTAGGTTATCCGGTAGCTGAATCTCCTTATTGCTGTGAAAACTGCTAAATGGTTTCCCGGTTTGTCTCCAGACATCAAGTGCCCTGATAATTCTTTGTCGGTTAAAACCATCCATTTTTTTTGCATAGTCAGGGTCCCTTTTCTGGAGTTCATTATATAGAAACTCCATTCCTTTCTCATCTGCAATTTGCCCTAATTCTTGAACATTAGCCGGATTAGATTTGGGAATATCATCAAGCGGTTTGATAATGGATTGTAAATGAAGTGTACTTCCACCGCAGTAGATCACGGTTTTTTCTTTTGATTCGATTTGATTCGTGTACTTATCCGACCGGCTTTTAAAAGCAGAAACCGAGTCTTTTTCACTCAAATCAAGAATGGAGATATTGTGATGGACAACTCTTTTGAGTTCTTTTAGTGTCGGTTTTGCGGTTCCAATATCGAGATACCGATAACACTGTCTTGAGTCGGCAGATATTATTTCTCCGGACAACTCTTCTGCGAGTTTTATGGACAGCGAGGTTTTACCCGCTGCTGTGGGTCCGGCGATCATTATTCTCATCACTATTTAAATCAAATCTTTAATCAAATTGTAAAAAATCGGGTCACTATTGAAGCGCGTCAATTAAGGCTACAATCCGATGCCTCAAGTAAATGAATCATTTCTCGACTGCGAAGCAATTCAATAGTATTGTTGATGTCATCCTTGAAGTAGTTGTCTTCCGTAGCATGTGGAACGGTTTTTCTTACAAGTTGGTGAACAAGCTCAACGCCGCGGCCCGGTTTAAGTGGATTCCTGAAATCGAGTGCTTGTGCAGATGTAAAAAGCTCAATTGCGAGTACAGTTTCAACATTCTCGTATACTTTAAACAGATGCAAAGCACTGATACTGCCCATACTTACGTGATCTTCTTGTCCCAAACTCGTTGGGATGGAGTCAACAGAAGATGGATGACACAATACCTTGTTTTCGGATACAAGTGCTGCCGATGTGTATTGAGGGATCATGAAGCCGGAATTAATACCGGTTTCCTGCATCAATAGCTTTGGCAGACCATCATCTCCTTCCAAAAGCAGATAGGTTCTTCTTTCTGATATACTTGCCAATTCAGCTAGAGCCAGTTTTGCGAAATCCAGAGAGAGTGCGAGTGGCTGACCATGAAAATTACCTCCGCTTAAAATATCACCGTTTTGAAATACCAGTGGGTTATCCGTAACTGAGTTAATTTCTGTTTCTATGACGGATATTGCATGCCTCAATGCATCCCGGCTCGCACCATGAACTTGTGGTACACACCTGAGGGAATAGGGATCTTGTACTTTCCCGCAATTTCGGTGAGATTCCAGTATTTCACTTTCTTCCAATAATCGTCGAATATTTTCAGCAACTTCAACCTGTCCGGTATGAGGTCTGATATCGTGGATTCTCGAATCGAAAGGGGTTAAGCTGCCCTGCAGGGCTTCAAGGCTCATCGCAGATATGATGTCTGCAATTTTGAGCAGTGAAAGAGACTTTTCGAGAATGTACGCTCCATACGCAGACATCAATTGTGTACCATTTATCAGAGATAATCCATCTTTGGGCTGTAGTTCAATAGGCTCGATCCCCAATGATTGTAGTACTTTTGAAGCGTCAATTGCCACTTCACCTTTCTGATCCCAAAACTGACCCAGTCCTAGCAGGGGCAATGACATATGAGCCAATGGGGCAAGGTCGCCTGATGCACCCACACTCCCTTTTTCAGGAATCACAGGAATTAAATCTTTTTCGAGAAAAAGCAGAAGGCGATCCAGTGTTTGGGTGGATATTCCGGAATACCCCAGGCCAAGAGAGTGCACTTTTAGCTCTAAAATCAATCGACAAATATCTTTGGGAATCATATTCCCCACACCAACAGCATGCGAGAGGATCAGATTTTTTTGGAGTCTGGTGAGGTCTTTGCCCATAATCCGTTTGTTGGCTAATGCTCCAAATCCGGTATTGATCCCGTAGTATGTATTGCCATCACTGAGGGCTTTCTCAACGATCTTGCGAGCAGCTTCAACGGTTGATGGGTCAGTTCGTATAGAATGGCAGCTTTTTTCAAGATCCTCATAGAGGGTCTCTACTTTTACATACGTTTGGTTCATGATCTTTTTTTTAGTGCAATTGAATAAATGTACAAAAAAAGGAAGATATACTCAGTTGTATAAGCATGGAAATCAATTTTACACAATAATTGCTGTTCTTATTACCCATATTCAACATATAACCTTATATTTCCTGCTTAGCAATGTTTCTAATGATAATCAAAAAGAATAGAGAATCGGATTATGGCGAATATAAATAAGCATAAAGGTGTGATTGGTATTTTGACAGGGGGCGGTGATGTGCCCGGATTAAATCCTGCAATACGTGGTGTTACCATTCGTGCAATAAATGAAGGATATAAAGTAATAGGCATTCGAAGAGGCTGGGGTGGCATGATAGATATCGTGCGGGACAAAAATGCAGATAACAAGGAAAACTTCTTTGAATTAACGGAAGAGGTTGTGAATCGTGCGGCCAGAACAGGGGGTACATTTCTGCACAGCTCTCGTACAAATCCCAGCAAGGTGAGCAAAAAGGATATGCCTGATCAGTACAAGGATAAGTACACGGATGATATCAATGATTTAACACCGGAAGTACTAAAAAACCTCGATTTTATGGGCATTGATGCAATGATTCCAATTGGGGGTGATGACACGCTTAGCTACGGTGTGAGACTGCATGAAGAAGGATTTAAAGTAGTAGCCATTCCTAAAACAATGGATAATGACGTGCCGGGAACGGATTACTGTATCGGATTCAGCACCTGTATTTCGCGAACCATTCAACTGGCCAACGATCTCAGGACACCGGCCGGTTCTCATGAGAGGTTTTTGGTGATGGAAGTTTTTGGTCGATATGCAGGCTTTACAGCCATGCTTCCAACGTTGGCCGGAGCATCTCATCGATGTCTCATTCCGGAGTTCAAGTTTGATCTGGATCATCTTACCCAGATTATGGTTGAGGATCGAAATAGCAATTCAAGTAAGTACTCCATGGTCATGATCTCAGAAGGAGCGATGATCGAAGGACGTGACATGATTTTTGAAGGCGATGAAGCAGATGCTTTTGGCCACAAAAAATTGGGCGGTATCGGTGATGTTGTATCAGCTGAACTCAAAAAGCGATCCGCTGAGTACAACAAAGGCAGAGAAATTGGCGTAATCAACCAAAAACTCGGTTATACAGTCCGCGGTGGTAGTCCGGATGCTATTGACAGTATTGCACCGATGGCTTTCGGTAACATAGCCCTGGATCATGTAATTCGAAAAGAGTTCGGCAAGTTGGTTGTACTGAATAATGGATCGTACGGAAGTACGGATATCGAGGTTGTGACCAGCATGGAGAAAGTGGTCGATATCGACAAATACTACAATCAAGAGAGACTCAGACCTTTCTACAATGTATTTGAAGGTCAACCCCTCTTCATCATGGCAAGTAGTCTTGCAAAAAGATAGTTTCCTGACTTGTTTCAGGAGTAATAGTGATTTAAAGGTGCTTATTACATTTGTAGTGGGCACCTTTTTTTATACGTGAGACGTGAGACGTGAGACGTGAGACGTGAGACGTGAGACGTGAGACGTGAGACGTGAGACGTGAAAAGAATTTGAGTGAGGAATTCCCCCCTAAAAAGGGGGGCGTAGGGGGGTGTTTGTAGGGGGTCTTTTCCTGATTTAGGTTGACAGTTTTTGTGATTATTTACTGTTATTCCTGGTTGAGGTTAACACTTTTTGTTTTAACAAGCTATCCCTCGCAATTGCGGGTAGATCATCGGAAGGGAGCGGATAGCTAACAGGGCGTTGCTTCCAGAGTTTCTTCGGTTTATCCTTTCCATTATGTATCTGCGAAGGATACCCATTATTGCAACTCATATGGGGACGGCGCTCGTTGTAGTGCCAGATATAGACCGGTAGATCCTGCTTTATCTGTTCAAAGGTCTTTCCCTGTGCATCGCATAAATATTCCTGTTTAAAGGTTAAGTTCATCCGCTCTGCCACAGGGTTTCGATCCGGCCGGCCAGGTGGGCTCCAGCTAACGTCTGCCTCGGCTTGTTTTAAAAGTAGCTGATAGGCCTTGCTGCCGTAAATGCTTCCATTGTCACTATGATGGATTAAGCTCATGGGGCCATGAATATGCCCGGTTAACGACATTGTCAGTGCCCGTTCAACATGCTCACTGGTTGCTCGTCTTGACCAGCTATAGCCAATGAGTTTTTTGCTGTAGGCATCGGTCGATAAAGCC
>JAGXIS010000064.1 GCA_024635465.1 Bacteroidota bacterium
CCGCTATCGAAAAGTCGCAAGTTAATGTTTGTCGCACTCTTTGCACTCCAGTTTTTTCCCAAAATTGGAACGCCTGCCCTCTTCCGTTACAACCCATGGACGAAGTTGCCACGGCGGATTGTGTCTCACATGCTGCGTATGACCACACTTCAATTCAGCCACCCAATCCCCTTTTTCATCTGTATGAAATCCGGTAATAGGTTGTTTCATGAAACGTTATTCTGATGTTTTTTAATCAATTCTGTAAGATCAAGTTTTTGAATAGCGCTGATCGCCGCTTCCATCGCTCCATCCAAACATAGTCCGCTCATCGATGCATCATTGAATCCATCTTTTGCGGCTTCTATACAGCTTGTTCTGATATCTTCGGCTAATTTAAGTTCTCTGTTATCCATATTTTTTTGATGAAAGTTATGACCACTAATCATCCATAACTTCAGTAAGCAGTTGATAGGATTTTATTCTTTGATCATGATCATATATATAGGTTGAAACCATCAACTCATCGGCCTTGGTCTGATCCAGGAAATGTTTAATCTGACTTTTCACATTTTTAACACTTCCAATAAATGAGCAGGCAAGCATCTGTTGTACAGCATATTTGGTGTGCTCATTCCAGATTTCCTCCATACTGTCAACGGGTGGTTTCATGGGTGACCGATCTCCGGTCACCACACCCATAAACATTTGTAGCATCGAAGTGGATAAATATTCCGCTTCCTCGTCCGTATCAGCCAGGATTACATTCACGCACGGCATAAAGGTTGGTTGATTCAGTTGATCAGATGTTTTAAATCGCTCACGATAGATTCGCACTGCCTGAGACAGATGCTGCGGAGCAAAATGGCTTGCAAAAGCATAAGGCAGCCCCAGTTCTGCGGCCAAATAAGCACTGTCGGTGCTTGAACCTAATATCCAGATTGGCACTTCTGTTCCTTCCCCCGGAAATGCCCGAACCTTACTTTGGCTGTTATCTTTTGATAAATATTTCTGCAACTGCTGTACAATCTGCGGGAAATTCTGAACCTGATGCATACGGTCGGAGCGAATGGCACTTGCTGTTAGTTGATCGGTTCCCGGGGCCCGACCCAGTCCCAGATCCACTCTCCCTGGATAAATGGTTGCCAGGGTACCAAACTGTTCAGCAATGATGAGCGGTGAATGATTTGGCAACATGATTCCACCCGACCCAACTCGAATTTTTTCGGTTGCATCGGCTATATGTCCAAGCAGTACAGATGTAGCAGAGCTCGCGATATTTTCCATATTGTGATGCTCCGCCATCCAAAAACGGAGATATCCCATGTTTTCTGCTTTTCGGGCTAAATCTCTGCTGTTTTGAATCGCTACCCGGGCAGAACTGCCTTCGGTTACAATTGCGAGGTCTAAAATGGAAAGTGGGATCATGAATATACTCTTGATGAATTTTTTTGGTTTTTACTACGTTTATAACCCATTTCGGCTATAAGGTACTTGAGAATTTACATGGCGGCAATGTGCCTCAACCGAAACAATTACTTTAAATCATTCAGAAGGTCGGAGAGATCCAGCGGGTCCGTCACCATCTCAATGGATCCATCCTCCTTGTATGACCATTCTTCTTTAGGTCGGTCCCGATATAGCTCAACGCCGTTCCCGTCCGGATCATTCAGGTAGATCGCCTCAGAAACACCGTGATCACTTGCTCCGGTAATTGGATATTCATTGTCGATCAGGCGTTTGACTATTTGGGCCAGATCTTTTCGTGTAGGGTAGAGAAATGCGGTGTGATAGAGACCGGCAGCACGTTGCGATGCCGGTGATCCGTTCTTGCTATGCCAGGTATTCAAACCTATATGGTGATGGTATCCGCCGGCTGACAAAAATGCGGCTTGATCTCCATACATTGTAGTTACTTCAAAACCGAGCAGATCACGATAAAATTTCAGTGCACGTTCTAGATCGGTAACTTTTAAGTGGATATGTCCAACCGAAGTGCCGGTTGGAGCTGTATAATTTGATTTCATTTGGATTGTGTTTTCAAGGGTTGAATTGTATTCGTAAAATAATCAATTTTTGGATGCCTGACGGATCAGACAAAAAAGACAGCTTCAAATAGTGAAGTTTATCATTGTGATTTCAGTCTGTTATTTAAATTAAGAAGCAATCAATCTAAGACTAGGCGATTTTTTGTTCCCTCCTTTAAAAATGGCGAGCATCCGGTAGAATTAAGATTGTTTATAAGTCTGACAGATTTCACATGGAATTAAATCCGAATTATTTGAGACTGTAATTCGTTGATATTAATGAGATTAAACCATATATGGTGAATTTAAAAATTATAAACAGTAATAATAACTAAACGAACAGAGGGTCAAAAAATGGCTATTCAATTATTATCTAAAGTAGTAAATGGAGTTAAAGGGGGAATCACATCCACCATTAAAGGTGCAGCTGATGTGAGCTCTACAATTGTTAATTCAGTGAAAGATGTGGCAGTCACAACCATTAAAGGTACCGGTGATCTGGTTGTAAAAGGTATACAGTTACCGGCATCTATTGTAAAAGGCGCCATCGATGGAATTGCGAACATAGGTGTTTCTCTGATTAAGGCCATAAAAGGAATTGTAAATGGTGCTGTTCAGGGAGCCATGACAGAAGGCATGAATCAAAATGAAGCTGTAACCGGAGCTGTTCAACAGGCCATGTACAGCGCCATGGAACTTGGTGAGAATGTAGCCTCAGTTGCCGTGGAATCTGTTAAAGGAGCTGTTAATGGTGTTAAACAGGTAGGTGGTGATACCGTAGGCGCAACAAAATCTGCTATTATTGCAGCACTTGAAGCTGCCCGTGATATTGGTGGTGGAACGGTTGACGCCGTGAAAACAGCACTGATTGATGGTGTTGATGGCTCTAAAAAAATCCTTGATGAAATCAAAAAAGAGAAGGAACCTGCATAACCAATCGATCATTTATAGTTAGTAAAAAATGGGAGCTTCGGCTCCCTTTTTTATTTCAAATACAAAGTATTTTTAGTTTACTTGTAAAACTAAACTGAAGGATCATTCTTACACTGTAATAGCTTGCCACATCTTAAAAACCAATCAGGGTTGATCACATATAATCTCAATTTGAAATCTGTTTGTTTAGATTCCATTCATTTCACCCTAAAAAAATTAATTTATCTGGTTTATGGATGGGCATTAGCAAAAAAAACAACCCATTAGGGTTGAACGTCAATAACCCCGATTGCCAAATCGCGGGTTCGCAACTGCCCCAAAACCAAACCCCTGAATAGGGGTTTAATGTAAGCGTACAGAAAGAGACTTTAATCCAAAGAAGCATTGAACCCCTGTTCAGGGGTTCGGGTACGTTGTCCATCTTCACCCCAATTTGGCAATTGGGGTTATTTACATTGGATTTGCTAAAGCAAATCGGTGAGTTGTGTTGCTATTCACTAATCCCATAGCCCCGAAATGTAGAAGTATATGGAATAAACATGGTATATAAACAACCCTTCAGGGTTAAACATGAATAACCCCAATTGCTAAATTGGGTTAACAGGTACTCAAAAAACCAAACCCCTGAATAGGGATTTAATGTATTGGTACAGGTACAAGTTATAATTATGTAAAAAATAGACCTCAAAGGGTCTTCACAACCCATGCAGGGGTCTCTTTAAAATATATATCCAGGATTTTATACCATGGATATCCAATCAGGATCAATTGAATTACAAATGCATCGAATCGAATATTCATGGTAAGTGTGATTCCGATATGCATAGCAATCAGAAGAGTAGTGGTAAAAGGTCGCAGTTTGGGCCACCATAATGTGAATCCAATAAACTCAGTGAACCATCCAATAAGAAGTATAATCGAGGCAACGCCTACACTGCTTAATGCCAGACTCTGAAGAAAATTAGGTTGATAAACTCCTTCACGAGAAAGAATATCGATACTCTTCTCGCTGATCCAAAGCCATAAATGACGACCGTCAAACCAGTGAAATCCGGTTCCTATAAGTTTCGCAATAAAAGCAGAAGTATAACCCAGTCCGATAAAAAAGAGGATGGAACCGATGATAAAACGGGGCATCGTTTTATTGTCAGGATACCAGACCAAGCCAACTGCGAAACAAAGAAGTGATAAACCGATCAGGTTTTGACTATGAGGAATTTCACCTTGAGAGAAACGAATCACATACAGCAGATGAAACAGTAAGATAACTACGATATAGTGCCAATTGGGGCCTTTTCTAAAGAATGCCATCACGGAAAAAAGCAGAATGGAAACGGCGATCAAATAAGAGAGGTAGTTATCGAAGAAGAGAGAGACATCTATGTAATTGGCAACCCCTAATGGAAGAACGACGTCCACATTTCGAATTTGGGTATAATGAGCCCATTCAAAACAGAATTTTATGGTGTAACAGAGAATGAATAATTCAAACAGCTTAAAAAAAAGATTTTCGCCGGGCGAAATATCACGATCTGGTTCAAAAAGCCCTTTGGCGATTGGGTAGACCCAATTCATGTCACTCCTCCCTCAAGAAATAGTGAGAATCATCCAAAAGCGGATTTCTAATAATTCTATCATTTGACAGAAGAAAGAGGGGATGTATCTGTACTGTGATTAAATCTTCTTGATCTAGCTCACCACGAACTTTTGCAATCATCCATTGCCTCTCTTGCGGTACTTCGTTGTCAAACATGGTGAGTAGTGCATTTGTTCGAGTTTCAGACCAATGGTTAGTTTTACTTACAAAATTGGAAAAATCGATCTGATCGACACCCTGCTTTCGTAGAGATATTGCTGCTGCAGATCTCTCATTCAATGAATGAATTTTCCAAAGTTCTTCATTTTCAAGATTTGTGACGTCTAATACCATGGCTCGGGTCCATGGGTTTCCGGCTTTTGAAAACATGGGAAAGATACTGAATGGCCAAAATTCCCCATCATGTGTAGCCACTGTGAAAACAAAGACTAAAAAAATGACTCCGATAATCTTCATTCCGGATTTGAGCTCAGTTTGTTTCATAATGTAGAAAAATTATAAAAAAGGAGTTAATTGAATCATAAAATCAATGTCATTCATAGTCCTAATACGAATTACTTCCCAAAATTTAAAACTATGAAAAAGAGCTAAAACTTGGCACTAAAATAGTTTAGAATAAGTTATGAATCAGACATAGTTTCAGAATAAATTTTACTTAAAAATGAGATAATTTCAACAGAGATAAGTTGAAAATCTAAGTATCCGTTGAAATACAGTATTAAACGCCATAATTCTCGAGTAAAATGCTTATTTTGGCTTGTTTAGTTCTCCTAAGAAGTTACGTTTTATGCATAAAATCATTCATTATTTACAACCCATTGTACAATTTAATATCCGTCACCCATTTTCAGTCATAGGTGTGTCGGTTTTACTCGCAGTAATTGCCTCTTTTTATGCATTAAAATTGACGGTTGATACTGACATTGCAAATTTATTACCGTCAACCCACCCTAATGTACAGGCTTTAAATCAACTTCAGGAAGTAGCCGGTGGAGAAACGGAGATGAAAGTAGCCATCAAATCGCCTGATTTCGAGGCGAACATTGCCTTTGCTGAACTTCTGGCGGAGAGAAGTCTAGAGCTCTATTACCCTCGTAGGGATTTTAATTTTTTTAACCGTGTTGAGTTTAGAAGAGATACAGAGATTCTGAAAGATAATTCACTTTATTTGGCAACAGAAGGGGAATTACAAGAGATTATTGAATTTTTGGAACAGGAGATTGAGAATGCTCGTCAGGAAGCGAATCCTTTCTTTGTCGATTTTCTGGATGATTTTGAGGAAGAAGAAGAGTTAGAGGAGACCGAATCCAATATTGATCGTTTTCAGCAAAGTTATGAAAATTTGATTCCTTCCGAGTACCCAATGAGTGAAGACAGCACATTGGTCATCTTAACTCTTTATCCTACGGGTCCTCAAAGTGATATACGCTATTTAGAAGATATGTTTGTTGCATATGAAGATTTAATTGATGAGTTAAATCCGCAAGCATTCCACCCTGAGATGGAGGTGCAATTTGGTGGCAGATTAAAGCGTCATTTAAATGAATTTGATTCGATCATGAAAGATGTTTTCAGCAGTTTTTCGTTGGGAATATCAAGTGTGATTCTGTTGGTAGTGCTCTATTTCTGGTTTAAAAAATTGATTAATTACAGGAGAGGAGATCGGCATAAACAGAAACATTCTCTTATTCAACATATCATTAGAATGCCTGTTCCAATATTAATCATTGGAATACCCTTGATTATCAGTTTAGCTTGGACTTTTGGAATCACCTACTTTTATCTCGGGGTTTTGAATACGATGACGTCTGTACTTTTTGTGATCCTTTTTGGGCTGGGGATCGATTATGGTATACATTATTACGCCAGATATATTGAATTCAGAGCATCGGGTAATAATGTAGAGCAAAGTATTTTGGAGGCATACCAAAAAACCGGTACTGCAATCTTTGTGAGCGCTCTCACAACGGCATCAGCACTCTATATTTTGATGTTTGCCGAATTTCGTGGGTTCTCTGAATTTGGTTTTATAGCCGGAACCGGAATTATGCTGGCGTTGATCTGTATGCTCTTTGTGTTACCTGCACTGGTTGTGATTTTTGATCGTTGGCACTGGATTTTATTAATCACACGATCTGAAGAGAATAATAAATCATCACTAATAAGTCGATATCCGTACGCAAGAACGGCCGTTATTTTTGGATTACTGGTTTCGATTATTGTAGTGAGTTTTTCAGGTACTCTTCGTTTTGAATATCAATTCAATAAACTGGAACCGGTATTTGAAGAGTATGAACAATTCAGAGAATTTTCATCTGCTGCTGATGAGAACTCAAGAAGAAACCCGGCCTATATCATTGCAGATAATGACGAAGAGGTTTTTGAAATTTTAACTGTACTCAGAGAGCGGAAAAATAGCAATCCTGAGACGATGATTGATGATGTAGAAGCTTTGCAAGAACGGTTTCCCCCCAATGAAGTGATGATGGATGAAAAATTGGAGTATCTGGCTACGATCAGACAATTGCTTCAAAATTCATTTTTAGTAAATCAACAGAGTGAAACACTTGATATTTTAAGACGAGGTTCATCAACTACGGAGGCACTTGATGAAAACCTGATTCCTGAATTTTTAAAAAATAGATTTACAACCAGAGAGGGAGAAATTGGCAGATTTGTGATCATCTATCCAAATGAGGGACTTTCAGATGGGTTGAAATCGATCGCTTTTAAAGAAGAAATATCAGAAGTAGAGCTTCAGAATGGCAAAATTTATCATGCAGCCAGCACATCCATTGTTGCAGCTTCCATGCTTGATTTGATGAGAAGTGAAAGTCCATATATGGTTGTAGCAACTTTTATAATGGTATTTATATTTGTACTGTTTTCATTTGGAAATTTACGTTGGTCATTGATCGCGTTGATCCCTCTCATTATCGGTTTGCTCTGGTTATTCGGTGTGATGATGATCTTTGGTCTGCATTTTAATTTCTATAATTTAGTCGTTCTGCCGGCGATTTTAGGTATTGGTTGTGATAATGGTATTCATCTTGCTCACCGATTTCGAGATGAGGGCAGGAAA
>JAGXIS010000065.1 GCA_024635465.1 Bacteroidota bacterium
GATTCAGTTTCGTTGATCAAACCTTTAAATACATCATGAGCTGCTTCAGATACTGACTCGAAGGTTGTTTTTGACAGTGCTTCTTTTCTCTCTTCTACAGCCAATTGATCAGCCCTCGATCGTTGACTAATTTTTTCTATGCTCTCTTTAACAAACTCTTTTTCCCCCAATTTTTCCCGAATGGTAGATAGAGGAGTTTGGTATGGAACTTTTACCAAGCTCAATCCGGCAACTTTACCCCCCTCATTAAGACCTGCTGCTATTATATGAGATATTCTCAATAAGGATCCCTCATGTTTGGGATTGGCAAGAGCGGTGATCACATGACGAGCATTATCCGGATTTAATTCACGGACACCGGGAATAAAGTCGGTTTCTTTATCAGCTTCATAGTGAATGGCGGGAATTTGAAAGACTTTTAAACCGTGCTCAGCCCATTTTTCTTTGAATTGCGGAACAGCATGTTCGAAGCTTACGCGACTGCGTCCCCATACAAGGTACCAGCCCAGACTCCCAATAATCAGAACAACAACAGCGATCTGAGCAAAAGGCCCGGAATAGATGATGATAGAGAGACAACCGAGGGAGGCGATAATTTGGAGCCAGGGGGAGCCCGGAGTTCGATAAGTGGGTTTGTACCAATCGGGACCGGTAACTCTTAAAATGATACAGCCTATGTTTAAAGCAGCATAACTATACAACTGCAGTACACTTGCTATTTTTGCTAAATCTTCGAGGCTATCTAAAAGTAAAAAAAGCAAAGCAAGAATACCTGTGAGCAAAATGGCGCGATAGGGTGTCAACAGCTTCTCATGAATGGCACTCAACCAGTTTGGAACCATTCTGTCTCTTGCCATAGCAAGGTTGATCCTGGAGGAGGCCATAATACTTGCATTAGCCGATGACAATGTTGCCAAGAGTCCGGCAATAATAATAGCAACTCCACCCGGATGACCCATCATGGTTCGGGCAGCGGTTGCCAGTGGATCTCTTACCTCTCCAATGGTTGATTGTGTAAACATTCCACTGATTACAAGGATGATCACTACATAAAGTACGGTGACCAGTGCAACAGATCCGATAAGTGCCCGAGGCAAATTCTTAGACGGATCTTTAATCTCTTCAGCAACAGCGGCAATTTTAACAAAACCCAGAAATGATACAAAAACCAATGCAGTGGTTGCGGAAATGGATTCAAAACCAAAGGGGAGGAATGGCTTATAGTTTTCTGCATCAATATGAAAGGTACCAATAAAACTGAAAGTTCCCAGGATAACGAACAGGATTAAAACCACAACCACTTGTGTACGGCCCGACTCTTTTGCTCCAATGATATTTAATGCAGTCAGTATTACACCACCGATTGCAGCACCCCAGAAAGCTGTAAGGGGTAAAAACTGTGACATGTATTTGCCAAGTCCGTAGAGGTAAAAGGCAATGGCAAAAGTCAGACTTAGCCAAATACCGACTCCGGATATCGCACCCATAGCCGGACCCAAAGATCGAGATACAAAGAAATAATCCCCACCGGATGTGGGCATTCCGGTTGCTAATTCAGCTGCACTGGATGCAGTAATCATACAGACGATACCGGCTAGCAGATATGCAAAAATAGCTGCCGGTCCCGACATTTCAAGTGCTACACCGGCAAGTAAAAAAATACCTGCACCGATCATGGTACCTGCCCCGATCGTTAGTGCATCCCAAAAGCCTAATTCGCGTTTTAAATCACTCATTCATTTATGCAAAAAGGAATTTAATGAGGTTTAATCTAAGGAAAATTCTCCCCGATACAATGTATAAGATTGGAGGAAGTATCAAGTTGGTAAAAACATGTCTGAATCAGTTTAATTCCAACATCTTATCGCAATCAACTTTGTTTCCAAGAATTACGAATTTATCTCCTTTATTGACAATTGTAGACCCTTCAGGAATACCTATAGAATGATACGTATCTTTTTTTCTGTCTTCTGAACTTACTGAAGTCAATCGTTTAATTGTTAAGATATTTACACCATATGTTTCGCGAAGATTAAGTTCGGTTAGTGTGTGATTAATCATCGATTCTGGAACATTGATTTCAAAAATGGATAATCCATCACCTATTTCCAAAAGATCTTCCATGCCGCTTCTATGAAGAGTAATACCCATTCTCTCCGCTACCTGTCGTTCAGGGTGAATAATATCTGTAACTCCAATTTTTCTTAAAATCTGTTCTTGAGTTTCTGAATTTGCACGAGCGTACACTTTTTTGACTCCGGCTTTGATCAATTCCATAGATATTAGTACTACAGGTTCAAAATTTTCACCGATTGCAATGACTGCAATATCAACTTCTGTAATCCCATGTGATTTCAAAAGAACCGAATCCGTTGAATCAAAACAGATGGCATTTGATGTAATATTTTTTACTTCATCCAGGTGAATCATGTTATTATCAATGGCAATAACATTCGCTCCTTCTTTGGCAAGTGTTTTTACAAGTGCCATTCCGAATGCACCAAGACCGATAACAGCAATTTGAGGTGATTTTTCTTTAGCCATATTTTTATTGATTTGTCATTTATTTATATAAATAATCAAGCAACCATAACGGATTCTTCCGGGTACTTGTAGTTTTTGCTGATGGTTTTTTGAGCGAAGGCAACTGCAACTGTAAGCATTCCAACACGCCCTGCGAACATTGAACAAATAATCACCAGTTTACCGGGATCACTCAGGCTGTCGGTGATGCCTCTCGAAAGTCCTACTGTCATAAATGCAGAGACCTGTTCAAATAATATATCAATGAATGTAAATTCCTCGAAAATTGTCAATAAAATCAATCCAATGATCATCACAACTATAGAAAGAGAAACGGCTGTAATAGCACGGAGAACAACTGCATCAGGCACGGTTCGATTGGCAATTTCTACGCGATCACTACCAGTGACGTTTGCTACTACCGATTTGTAAAGCACATAAATCGTCGTTGTTTTTAACCCGCCGGCTGTGGATGATGGAGAGGCTCCAATAACCATTAACATAACGACAATCATCGTGGCACCGGCGCTCAAAGCCCCGGTATCTAAGGTATTGAAGCCTGCCGTTCGGGAAGTTACGCTCTGAAACATTGATAATAATAATTTATCACCAAATGAATATCCGGCAAGGACGCCATTCCATTCAATAGCCAGTACAAGCAGTGTGCCTGTAATAATCAGAATGGCGGTCATTCGAAAAACGATGATACTGTGAATGGAATAATATTTTTTCTTGATATCTCCCCTAAATCGATTGATCGATTCCCAGACAGTAGTGAAACCAAGTCCACCAATAATTATCAGTACCATGGTCGTAATATTTATCGGCAAAAAAGTGGCATTCATTGGATCAGCAAGGCTATTGGTGAATACCGAGAATCCGGCATTGCAAAAAGCAGAAACGGTGTGGAAAAGTGAAAACCATAAGCGTTCACCTGTATTGGGAATAGCATTTGTCCAACTGATGTAGTACGCGATAAACCCAATGAACTCAACAGTAAATGTTAATATGACAATCCGTTTCATTGTTTTGGCAATTGTATTCACTTTTTCGCCTGAAATAATTTCCTTCAAAACATTGCGGTCTGAAAGGCTGAACCCACTTGAAAGGTACATTGCTAGAAAGGTGGCAAAAGTAACCACGCCGATTCCCCCCAATTGAATCAATACCAGAATGATCCCCTGACCAAACATCGTCAAATGTGTGGCTGTATCCACAACTATTAAACCAGTTACACAAACGGCACTAGTTGCCATAAATAATGCGTCAATAAAGTCCAGTCCCATTCCGTTTATGGTGGCAGCCGGAAGCATCAGTAGTAGCATTCCAACAATAATTACAGAGAAAAAGCTAACCAGCACCAGACGCGCCGGATTAACATTTTTTGCAAGAATTTCAGGGATTACCTGAATGGTTTTAACAGCTACTAAAAAGACAAGATAGATTTGTATTATGATCAGTAAAGACTGCTCTGCACCCGTGAGTCCGATCTGTTTTAATAAATTAAGGATATACACCTCTTCTACAATCATAAGCTCAATACCAAAGAGGAACGCAAGTGTAGCTGCAATGCCTTCCAGCCATCGAGATGTTAAAAACTGAATCCTTTTGGTTGTGATCAGTAGACGTGTATAAAAATAGACACCAAAGGCAACGAGCAATAATTGATCTATGAAGCGTGTAAGTTGTATATATCCTTGATTTTCAGTAAAAATAAGTGGAGTAAGAAGTGATATGAAAACTGCTACACTAAGTAGAATCGAAAAAGCATGGAGCCACGGAGTCACTTTTCGATTAAACTCATAGAGATCATCTTGCAGAAATCGAAATTTAAAGGACTGTTTCTCACGAAATGACTTGAAATGAATAATCCATTCAGTAATTTTTCGCCTCCAACGATATGGTAGATTATGCCACATTTAGAGATAGATGATCTATAGTTCGTTCAATTTAGAAAGTATAATAACCAATTTTAGCTTTTTTTCGGTTTTGAGTTCAATTATGGTTGCGTAAATGCATAAACCAGTAGATTTGTGCCAAAACGAAGCGACGCCTGAATGATCGATTCAGGGTTTGGATGTTCATCAAATTCCCATCCATCGGATGGATTGGACTCATACGTGTAGAGTAGAACCATCCGTCCCTGCCTGTAAACAGCAAAAGCCTGAGGGGGGTTGCCATCATGCTCATGAACTTTTGGTGGGCGTCCATCAGGGAATGTATAAACCAGGTTATAAATGGGATGATTAGCAGGCAGTTCAAAGAACTGTTCTTCAGGGAAAATGTTTTGCAAAATTGGGCGCACATACTGATCGAGGCCATAGTCATCATCTATATATAAAAAACCTCCATTTTCAAGATAATCACGTAGATTTTGCATTTCGGAGTCATTCACACTGATATTTCCATGACCGGTCAGGAATAGAAATGGGTAGTTAAAAATGTCACGGCTGCCAAGCTGAACATCATCATAACTCTCGCTGATCTTTATGGGGACTACATCTTTTGTAAACCGGATCAAATTTGTGAGAGCAGATGGCGAACTGTACCAGTCACCACCCCCCCGATATTGAACCCGCGCGATGGTAAACTCATCGTTGTTGTTTTGAGCTTCTGCTATCGGTACGATGTAGAATGAGAAAAAAGTAAGTGCACCAAGAATCAGAATTTTCATAAATCTATTTTGAACTAAAAACTAAAAACTAAATGCTGAAAGCTGAAAACTAAAACGATGATGACCATTCTGATATAAAACGTCAAAAGTCCCAACTATTGTTCAAACTGATAATCATTTCCAGAGATCTTTTAAACTAAATAAATTCATCGAGTCTTTTTTTCATATTTGCTCCCTCTAGAATGTCGTGCGATTCTTCATGAGCTTCAAAGGGTTCCAGATGAATGGTGATAATTGCATCGGTATCCAGTGAATCGATCAACTTTCGTTCCAATATAGTTGCTTTATCGTGAGCCTCTTTCAGAGAGATGTCATCTTCGAAAACCAGATGCAGTTGTATCCAGGTAGTTCTGCCGGAGGAACGGTGACGCAAATGGTGCCATCCTTTAATCCAGTCACTTTTTTCCTTATTCAGTACATTTCTGAGAGCCCGATCAATTTCCGGATTACGCGTATCCATCAAACCACTTATTGAGAAACGAAGTAATTTATAGGCCTCATAACAGATATAACCTGCAACAAGTAAGCTAACAACCACATCCAGGAAGAGCCAACCGGTATAGTGAATCAAAATCAGTGCCGCCACAACTCCAACACTGGTCCATACATCGGTCAGTACATGTTTCCCGTTACTGACCGCAATCATGTTCTTCTCCCTTTTTCCCACCCGCAAAACATAGCTTCCCAGAATCAAATTGATTAGTGCTGCAATCAAAAGCAGCCAGATACCTGCGCCCATATTTTCTATTTGAACGCCGGTTATGGTGCTTAATACGGCATGGTAAATAATCGTGATGCCGGCTATGATGATAATGGCACCCTCTGCCCCTACTGATAAAAATTCGATTCGTTCGTGACCATAATGGTGATCATCATCTGCAGGCTTCAGACTGATGTAATAACCATAAACCACAAAAACAACGGCGAAGAGATGCACTACCGATTCAGCCGCATCGGAGAGGGCGGCTGTTGATCCGGTCACGGTAAAAGCCGCTATTTTTAAGGACAGACTCACTAAAGCAACAATCAGACTTGTTAAAAGTGCTCTTCGTACAGGATCTTGTTGTGACATTCAGGACTCTTGAATTTTAAAACTGTCTCTAATTTAAAAATGTAAGGAATATTCTAATCATTATATTACTGTCTATAAAAATGTTGAAAGCTATATCTTATGATACAAATCTTGCTCGTTTCATTAGGGGGTGCTATCGGCGCAGTTTTGCGGTACTCCATAGGGAAGTTAACTTCAAAGATATTGGGAGAAACAGATGTATTAACAGGGACGATATTTTCAAATGTGATCGGTTGTTTTTTCGCAGGGTTCTTTTTAGCCTGGATGGGTGATAACCCCAACATTTCAGAGGAAGTCATTCTATTTTTAACTGTTGGGATACTGGGTTCGATTACTACTTTTTCAACATTCGCTTTAGAATCTTATCAACTACTTGACAAAGGAAAGTTCACTAAACTGATTTCCTATCTTTTCATACAAATAGTGATTGCATTCCTGCTAACGGCAGCCGGTTGCGCACTTTATCAATTGGCAGGAGGGGTATAATTTGGTCAAAAGAAATTCTATTAACGAGATTGGATGGGTCGCTTTAGGCGGAATGATCGGCGCTACACTTCGACACTTCACCAATCAACTTTTTTTCACACTTTCGATGAACTCCAATCTCTTTACTGCAACAGCATTTGAGAATATTCTGGGTTCATTTTTGATTGGTTTGATTTATGTAGTATTGATTACAAAATTTGAAAAAAATAACTCTCTTAATCTTTTTCTGTTAACAGGTATCATTGGCAGTTATACCACCTATTCAGGCTTCATGATAGAAGCTCTGATGATCTCAAGTGAGACTGTGTTTACTCTTTTAATGTATATTTTTTTCCAAATAGGTTTGGGGATTCTGGCACTCTGGATAGGACTGGCAGCAGGGAAACGATTATTAAATTCTTAATCCATTACTTCAAAACGAATGGATCGTTCTTTGTTTTGATCCGTTTCCATATCTACTATGTGGACGACCAGCTGATATAAGCCCGGAGTAAGATCAGCTGTCTCAATTTCTAAATCTTCCACTACATGAACCTCCTCGTTGATGAAATTGAGCGTGAGGATAAATTCGGTTTGATCTTGCAACACATTCCCGGCATCATCAACGGGCAGTATTCTGTAGGTAAGTTCAAATTGCGTAAAACCATTACTCATTCTCATCAGGTGATACACTTCAATATGCAACAAGAGAGTTACACCAAACGGAATGATTTGATCGTTTGCGACACGAAATTCAAAGGGTTCTGTCACGCCGAGTGAGTCGGGATACCCAAGTACGAGATCGGCAAACTCAAGTGAGTCCGGATGATTCATCAACGGCCTTGGTTGCTTGTACTGAAATTTATTCCATCCTCTCACTTCCGTTGGAAATGGACTCTCTTCAAGGGTTCTGGACTCCGGATCATAATTATTCAGTAGTACAGATGCTGACATTTGTGATCTGCGATTATGCGGCAGCTGAAAATATGTGCTGGTGGCTGTGTTGGGTGACGAACGGTGATAAATTAGCGGTGGAGTGGCTTCTAATTGATTAGTCAGCGCCCACCTTCTGTCGTATGACTGTAATGTATGATTGAGTTCATAATTACTGAACTCTTCAAGCAAATTTACTCCATTTGGAATTTCGTCACGATCGTTATTCCTCCCATTATTTCTAAGGTAATCGATAAGGAAAGCTTCCTGTGCCGATGATTCAATAAAAGTCAGGATCATTGGATTTTGCTCTTCATCTAAATAACGATACTGATAAACCTGTAAAGGTATCCGGGGAATAATGTCTTCGTAGGAAGACTGATCATGTGGAACCTGCAATCTTGCTTGATTTACCAATTCAATGGTTTCAGCTTCGAAGTCTTTATCCATATCTCTAAAAGCCTGTAAACCTTGCTCTAATACCCGACCTCTGAGATCATTCAATCGATTTTCGAAAAAGGAATCAACCCGTACCAGTTGTTCATAATAGAGAAGTTGCAACATTAAAGCCGGTGTAATCCCGGCTCTGGTAAACTCAACAGAATCATCATCACGGTTCCTTTCCATTGTGTAAGCTCTCTCCGGGATAAAGTCATCAATACTGGTTTGAAGTTTGAATTCATCGTTTTGAACATCTGTCCCAAACAAATATATGATCGAATTCGATTGCATCGGTGTAAGCTGATCATAAATCCATATCTCATATTCAGGATATCGATGAAATTCATATATGGCATCTTGTAGAATTTCGATTTGTTCTCTTTGTCCGCCCGCTGTTTCGGCATCTCTTCTGGATTCCGATGCATTGTCCAAACCGGGATTTATCTGTCTTTGAAGCCAAGGTTTGATATTTTCGGATTGAAGTGTAAGGATGCCAGTGCTCTTTCGATCGGGCTCACCATAACGGATGTAAATCAATGCACGATCATCTGTACCAAAGGCAGTGGAATTGTTTTTTCTAAAATGTTGACTAGCATAGGCAATGCGTTCCCAATGTTCGATGAGGCGTTCATTCACCTCTTGTGACGGTGTGGGATCTTTTTGGACCCAATAACCTCTGATATCAGGACCGAGTGCGTCATTTCTTTGATCCCACCACTCAACCCACTGACGATAAATCCCCTCTCCAACAAGAGGTTCCAGTCGGTCTATCTCCTGACGAAGTGCAGTCCTGCTCTCATTGTCGTTACCACGCACCAACGCAATGTAATACATCTCAGTAGCCGGTTGATAGTAAGAACTCATTCTGCGCTCTGTAACGACACGTATAAACTCAAACCCAATCCTGCTATCTACACTCTCTTGTCCGTCTGTATTATAATGACCATACCAAAGATCGAGTGCTTGCGTGATGTTGCCATTGTGAAGCTCTTCCATTCCCTGATCATAAGCCAATTGATTCTGGGCAGTCGCTGAAACCGAGTACATCGCGGTAAGAGTCACGATAGTAAGAATTTGAAAAAACCTGATCTTCACTCTCATTGGTTTATGATTATTTCTTAGAATGTGGAAAATACAACGCATTTTTGTTAACCGTAAGTACAATTTTTTTGTACCTTGTCAAGGTACATTCAAATCAAAAAGCAGGCAATTTCCGTTGATTTATGGCAAACAGTTACAGGGCACTTACCCGTACATATCGACCCCAAACGTTTGATGATGTCGTTTCTCAGGAGCATGTTAGCAATACTTTAAAAAATGCGATTGCTCAAGACAGACTCTCGCATGCCTACATGTTTTGCGGTCCAAGAGGTGTTGGAAAAACAACGATGGCCAGAGTTTTGGCGAGGACAATCAATCAGATTGATGATCAAATTGATGGTGAATCATTGAGCCAGACACTAAACGTTGTCGAGATTGATGCGGCATCCAACAATAAGGTTGAAGATGTTCACCACCTGCGGGAAATTGTTCGCGTTCCTCCTCAAAGCGGAAAGTATAAGATTTTTATTATTGATGAAGTGCACATGTTGTCTAAACAGGCATTTAATGCTCTTTTGAAGACACTGGAAGAGCCCCCGCCACACGCTATTTTTATTTTTGCCACAACAGAACCGCATAAAGTACTGCCCACGATTCTATCCAGGGTTCAGCGTTTTGATTTTAAAAGAATCAGTGTGGATGAAATTGTTTCCCGTTTAGAGGTGATTTGTGAAAAAGAGGAGATCACGATTGATAAAGAGTCGCTTCACACCATTGCGCGGAAAGCAGATGGAGCTCTAAGGGATGCATTGGGTCTGATGGACCAGGCCATTGCATTTTGCGGTATGAACATCGAGTATGGCAAACTGACTGAAGCTTTAAATGTAGTCGGTAACGATCAGCTCTTTGAATTCACCCAATCCATTTCGGATAGAGATTCTAATAGCGGACTGCTGTTGGTGGATCGATTGTTAAAAGGAGGTGTTGATATACAAGAGTTTTTGGTATCTCTTACGGTACACGTTCGAAACCTATATGTTGCAAAACAGAGTCAGCGCATGCATATGGTAGAAGCTACGGATGAAACAAAAAAGAGATATATAGATACAGCAAAGCTTTTTTCTGAGAGTGATTTAATGCGGATGCTGCATCTGGTCAGCGAGGCACAGATGAAGATCAAAGATGTGCAACAGCCAAGGGTTCACTTCGAGATTGTGACACTGAAACTCATTCACATGGGCAGATCCAAAGAGATCGGGGAGTTGCTAAATGGATTAGATGAAGTAAAAAAAAACGGTAAAAAACCGTCAGGAGAGATAAAAAACCACTCAGTTGCAGGTAATAATGGTTCTGATTCAACTGTCAGTAAGAAAACCGAGCAAAAAGAGCCGCAAGTGGATTCAAAAACGGGTGATGTTGAAAAATTACCTGATAAAGAAAAAGGTTCAAAAAGCGAGCCCGAAGATAAACCTCGTTCAGATAACGAAAATGTAAAGGAGCCCAAAAGTAACGAAAAGGAAGGGTCGAAAGTTGAGGCAGGCATCAAAGAAGTTGAAGCCTCCAATGCGTCAGATCACCAGGGACAGAAAAATCAAAATACTGAGGTCGATAAAAGTGAATCTGTAGTTAATAGTAAAGATCACAACCGGGATTCTGAAGAGAATTCTATCTACGGCAGACCCAGTTTAGGGGATGCAAATCGAACGCGATCTACTGAAAATGGGCTCGATAATACTCCTTCTGAACCCGCGAAAACGGTGGAAGAGGAGAAAGTGGTTTTAAAAGGAATTTCTGATGTTGAAGATAAATGGGGTCACTATTTAACTCTTCTGGAACAACGTGTTTCCAAAACCATCTATCACCAGATGGAAAGTGTTCAGTTAAAGAATCTAAAAGGGACCGAGTTGATACTTTCGGTGAGTAATGTGTTTGCCGTAAATATCGTAGAAGAGAATAAAATGGCCCTCTCCGAAGTTCTTAAAGAAGTGATGGGAATTCATTTGAGGCTGAAATGTGTTGTAGAGAGACAGAACAGTGAGAAGGATGATTCACTGAGTCCGTATGAGCGCTTTAAACAGATTCAAAAGAAAGACCCTCAGCTAGGAGCCATCGTTGATCTTTTTGGAGCTGAAATGGAATATTAAAACGTAAAAAAGTAAACTTTAGTAATTAAATAGAAGAAGATTATGAGTGATTTTAACATGGCAGATATGTTCGGAAAAATTTCGAATATGCAGGCAAAAATGAAGGAAGTACAAGAACGTCTATCGGAAGTAATCGTGGAGGCTGAAGCAGGTGGTGGCATGGTAACTGTGAAAGCAAACGGGAAGCGTGAAATTATCAGTATTGTTCTGGACAAAGATGTGATTGATCCGGATGACAAAGAGATGATTGAAGATCTGGTTGTAGCAGGCGTCAATAAGGCACTTGAAAAAGCAGAAGAAGCTGCAAAAGTAAAAATGCAAGAGGTATACAAAGATATCATGCCCGGTGGAGGAATGCCCGGAATGGATATGAGTAAATTGGGTCTTTAATTACGTCACATTGAGCGCAGATGAGTAGCGCTCCTCTTTTATCCCACGAAGCGGAGCGAAGTGATAGCGACGAAACGTAGTCGCTCATTTTTTCCCCACGAAGCGAAATGTCTTAACACTGGCTTGGAGCTCTCGACTTCGCTTGTCTTGAGCTTGTCGAAAGGCTCGAACCGACGTTCATATTTTTGGTAAACGAATCTAAAATATTTATAAATGCAAATAACCTCGGAAGCCCTTGAAAGGGTGATTGAAGAGTTGGCCCGATTGCCGGGAACCGGACGAAAATCGGCACAGCGTATTGCCATTCATCTGTTGAAACAGAGTGATGAGAGAGTGATTACATTAGCTGACGCACTCATTCAGCTTAAGAAATCAGTGATACGCTGCTCCACATGCGGCACTATAACGGATTCAGATCCCTGTTCGATCTGTTCTAATCAGAAAAGGAACAGCGGAGTAATTTGTGTGGTTGAAGAATTTCAGGATGTGTACATCATCGAAAAAACGAACGAATTTCGAGGCAGATATCATGTTCTTGGCGGAACCATCTCACCGCTTGATAATATAGGCCCTGATGATGTCCGGATTAAGGAACTTTTAGAGCGCATAGCCGGTGATGACGAACAGATACGGGAAGTCATTCTGGCCCTCAATCCTGATGCAGAAGGAGAAGCCACCTCCTATTATATCAATAAACTACTGCAGAATTACGAGGTCAACGTGACCCGTATTGCCTACGGTATACCTATGGGTACAGAGTTGGAGTATATAGATGAGGCAACTCTGAGTCGCGCTTTTGCAAGCCGAACACCCTTCTAAAATGTAATTAGCTGCATAAAGCCAATATCCCTTTTATGATGAAGTTTTTCTCTTTTAAACAGTATACGTTGCCATTTCTAATGGCACTTCTAATATCATTCAGTTTATACATAGACAGCAGTGCCCAGGGTGCCGATTATTGGCAGCAAGAAGTGGAGTATACCATGGAGATTGACATGGATGTTGATCTGAATCAATTCGATGGAACACAATCACTGGTTTATCACAATAACTCACCGGATACTCTGGACCGGGTCTTTTATCACCTCTTTTTTAATGCTTTTCAACCCAATAGTATGATGGACAAACGCTCCAGAACCATTTCTGACCCGGATCGGAGAATAGGTGATAAAATTTATTATTACGATGATTCAGAGATTGGATACCAAAAAATCCAATGGATGAGACAGGATGGTGTCGAGGTTGATTATACAGTAAAGGGGACGATCATGGAGGTTCATCTTTCAGAGCCGATTGCTCCCGGTGAGAGTGTCACTTTTGAGATGGAATTTGAGGCACAGGTGCCCCTTCAGACCCGCAGATCCGGGCGTGACAATGCAGAAGGAATTCGATTCTCCATGTCTCAATGGTACCCTAAAATGGCTGCATACGATCCCATGGGATGGCATGCCAATCCATATGTTGAGAGAGAGTTTTTTGCACCTTTTGGCACGTTTGACGTGAAGATTCACATCGATAGAGAGTATGTTGTGGCAGCCGGCTCCATTTTGCAAAATCCTGAAGAGGTTGGGTATGGATATGAAACACCCGGGATGGAAGTAAACCGTCCGGATGGGGATAATTTGATGTGGCATTTCAGATCAGAAAATGTTCACGATATGATGTGGGCTGCAGATCCTGATTACAAACATGTGACGGCTCAGGTGCCGGATGGCCCACTGCTTCGATTCTTTCATCAAACCGACCCCCTTGCTGAAAATGCAGTGGCTGAGAATAATGACTCACTACTTGAAAATTGGAGTTCATTGCCTGAATATGCTATTCGCGGTTTTGAATATATGAATGAACATTATGGAGAGTATCCATACGATGAGTATATCTTTATACAGGGTGGTGATGGTGGTATGGAGTACTCTATGGGCACGCTGATAACGGGAAATCGGTCATTGCGAAGTTTAGTCGGTGTTTCTGTACATGAATTGGCTCATGCCTGGTATGAAGGAGCTATTGGTAACAATGAACTCTATGATCAATGGATCGATGAGGGATTTACGACCTATGTCTCTGCTTTTATTTTGAAAGAGCTTCTCAACAATAGCGTAGCCGACCCAATGCTTTCCCGATATCAAAGGTATTACCGAATTGTGAATTCCGGAATTGAAGAGTCGATGCACATTCACGCAGATCATTATGTGATAAATAATGCTCATGATATGGCCGCTTACACAAAGGGAGCCATATTTTTACATCAGCTTGGATATATTATTGGGGACGACGTTTTGCAGCGTACACTTAAAAGCTTTTTTGACCAATGGAAATTTAAACATCCATACGGGATCGATTTTATCAGAGTAGCAGAAAAAGAGAGTGGTATTGAACTCAAGTGGTATTATGATTATTGGGTAACAACCACTAAAATCATTGATTATGGTATTACTGAAATTGCTGAATCTGAGCAAGGGGTAGTTGTAAATCTTGAGCGTATTGGGCTCATGCCGATGCCGTTAGATATAGAGGTCGAATTCAGTGACGGTACAGTAACACATTACTACATACCGATGAGGATTATGTGGGGACAAAAGGAGAATGAATTTCCGGACGTTGAAAGAGTTGTACAGAACGACTGGCCCTGGGTTTTTCCGGAATATAGCTTTGTGGTCGATAAATCGCTGGATGATATTGTTAGAATTGAGATCGATCCTACTCAACGAATGGCAGATATAAATCGAAAGAATAATGTTTGGATTCATGTGGAGGAATCCATAGAAGAAACGCTATAATTTCCTCTCCCTATTTTTTGAACATTGTGCTGAGAACAAAGAAGATATTCTCTTTTCGCTCCATGAGTCTTCGTTTGAAATAGGGAAACCACATCGTGCCGTAGGGAACATAAACTCTGGCATTATAACCGTTTTTAGCAAACTCTTTCATGGTGTCTTCTCTCAGACCATAAAGCATCTGAAATTCAAAACGATCTTTTGAGATACTATTTTCTGATGTGTAGGTTTTTACCCACTCAATCAACTCATCATCATGAGTGGCGATTCGTGGAAAGGATGTTTTTTCAAACAGTATCTTCGCATACTCTTTAAAGGCTTCCCGAATTTCAGGCATAGATTGGTATGCTATTGTTGAAGGTTCACTGTAAGCTCCTTTGCAGAGCCTGATGTCAGCTCCCAACTCCGCCAATTCATCAATGTCCTTTTTTGTTCTTTTAAGATATGCCTGTATAACGACTCCTACACTTTTAGGATATTTCTGAAAGGCTTCTTTGAAGATATCAATGGTGCCTTGAGTATAGTCAGACCCCTCCATATCGATCCTTACAAATGAATTGAGTCTTTGGGTTTCATCCAGGAGTCTGAATAGGTTTTCTTTACAATACTCCTTGTTAATATCTAGGCCCATCATGGTTAACTTGATTGAGATGGTACTTTTTAAGCCGGCATCATGAATATTATTCAGAAGGTTTAAATAGATCTCAACGGTTTCATCAGCAGTGGTTTTGTCAGCTACATTTTCACCTAAAAGATCGAGAGTTACCTTAATACCATTCTCATTAATCGATTTGATTTTTGGTACCGTCTCCTCAAAAGATTCGGCAGCAACAAATCGTTTTGCCAGTGCAAAGGGTAATTTCATGTCTGTAGATTTTTCTTTCTGAATAGAATCAAAAATAGTGAACAATCCGTTTAGTTCCATGATCGTATTTGGTGGATAAAGTAAAAAAATCCGCTCATCCGAAACTAAGTTAAGAAGCCATCGTACAGATATTTATACATGATCAGATGTTCAGATCAGTAAATTTTAATTCATTTTCTAAAACTTTGGACTGGATAATCGTATTACATGGAGTTCTTATTGATGGATATGTAGCAGGGATTTACAGGTTCCTTCAAAAATCTCAAATTGAGATCCGGAGTGAGTTGAAAAAATAAAGCCTAAAGTGGTGTTGATATGACTATAAAAATAATAAAATATGGATTAGCATTCTTGATATCTGTTTTTCTGATGCAGGATATCGTGCACGCACAGTCTTCTAGTGACGCATATAGGGTGGATACTTTTTCCACAGGATTGTCACCTGATGTAGAGCTGAGAACGTCCGGGGGCACGATCAGTGTAATCGGGCATAATGAGGATGAAGTCAGGATTGAGATGTATGTAAGACGCGGGTCATCCTATCTAGATCCGGACGATACAGATCTATCCGACTTTGAAATTGTTATTGAGCAGGATGGAAATAAAGTAACAGCCTCAGCCAACCGAGAGAATTCAGGAAGATCCTTTTTCTGGGGTGGGAGAAATGAATCAATTTCTTTTAAAGCCTATGTAC
>JAGXIS010000066.1 GCA_024635465.1 Bacteroidota bacterium
AATATGATCTTTTACTGGGTGGTGGGGAGAGTCAATTTTCACCGAAAAGCCGGAGTGATGGCAGGGATCTTTTTAGTGATTTTGAGCAGAAAGGTTATACAGTTGTAAAAAGTAAAACAGAACTTCAACAGTCGACTCTGGAAGGGAAAATATTGGGAACATTTTATGATTCTCATCTACCTTATAGTGTAGATCACAAAACCCTTCCTGAACTTCAAGAGAGAGTCCCAACCCTGGCTGAGTTGACAGACGCCGCCTTACAAAGACTTGATCAGCATCAAAATGGTTTTATTCTTCAGATAGAAGGGGGGCGAGTGGATCACGCTGCTCATGGGGACCCGGAAGCGATCGAATACCCACATTTGTAAGAAACACGGATCTTTTTGATCTGATGATTGACATGGCTGCCGTTCGGGATTATGCTTAACGTGTTGACGTTATGTGTTGATGGATTGAGGGTTGATGCTGATAGAGTAAGTGTTGGTCTGCTTATGATTTAAGCTTTTCAAATAATGAAACGAAAAGATTGATTGATACTGCGCATAACAATGAGAGCAGCAATGTGCATGGCTGGTCGAAACAAATGGTGCAATAAGACGGGTTAGCTCTCTCGGCTTTTTTCAACTGCACCGTTTAGAAAACGAGTAAAACCCACAACATCCTGATATCCTCTCCGACTGTCAATAATGTTACCCTCTGAGTCCATAATCACTGTGAATGGAAAAGCGGTAACTCCCATTTGTGCGGCAAAATCTCTCTCTGCTATCTCATCACCCAAAAAGTTCATGATATTTTCAGAGTTCCCATTAATCTTTACCGGGTGATAATCACGATCTAAAACACTTCGAACGCTGGGTGATGGGTAGGTTTCCCGATCCATTTTCCGGCAAAACTGACAACCGACTTCATAGATATCAATCATCACGAGACGATCATCCATAGAAGCTTGGGTCATGGCTTGCTCCATACTCAACCACTCCGGGGCATTCTCAATTTCTTGGGGTACAATCTGACTGAATGAGAAATAAGCGAAGATGAAAATAAAAAGAGTAATTACGGTGCCGATAATCACTTTGCGATTCATAAAAAAAAGACGGTTAAATTAGCAGAATGGATTCAAGAAGGAATAGTTGAACGTTTGAATGATGTTTTACTTGTATGATTGTAAAGTTTAATCAGTTTTATTTCCACTACGTGCTTGGATTTAAATATAAAAAAAGAATTAGATAATTCCGTTACGTTGAACGCACCTCGAACACGATGGTGACATTCCCACCTCGTTACATCGAGCAACGACACTATAATCATCACGTTACATCGAGCAGCGAAGGAGCGTTCCTCTTTTATCCCACGCAGCGAAGCGAAGTGAATGCGACAGAGCGTGTCGAGATGCTCCTCACAAAGGTTGGGAGTTCTCGTCTGCGTCCCGCGTCGGGTCTGCTCCCCGAGTGGGTCGGGGCAGGCTGAACTGACGGCTTATTTCGGCTGATTGCCAGTTCACTTAACCCGGATCACAATAATCACTCCTAAAAAAAGCTTCTCCCAGAACCTACCCACATGGACTTTTGCAATTTTTTAAAATATCATCCCCCATTTTTAAACTTTTTAACACATACACGGGAATGAATATTGCCAATAAATGTTATTCTACCATACCCAAGAATTATAGATAAAAATGAAAAAATTAATAATCATATTGGTAACCATCTCCACAGCAGCTTTTTTTCAAGCCTGCGGTAGTGAAGATGCAGAAAATACAAACATAAATACAACTGTAGTGCCTGCTGTTGAAGCAGTACAGGCTCAATTTGGCGGATTGCCACTAGAAGAGAGACTCAACGGTATCGTGAGCGCAAGCAATCAGGTTGATATCTACCCTAGGATAAGTGCCCCCATAGAAGAGATCTATGTACAAGATGGGGATATTGTTTCACAAGGCGACCCCCTTTTGAAATTGCGCGATTCTGAATACAGAGAAAGATTGCGTCAGGCCGAAGCAAATTTACGAATCACTATTGCCCAACGCAGACAGGCTGAAGCTGCGCTTGGAGAGGTTGAATCACAGCTTCGACGAGAGCAAGTGTTGGCTGACAGAGACTTGAGTAGCGATCTTGAATTAGAACAACTTGAAGCTCAGTTGGAATCCGCACTGGCAAGCCTGGATTTAGCGGAAGCGCAAGTGGACCAGGCAGAATCAAGTGTTGAAGAACAGAGAGACGCTCTAAACCAAACCATTATTCAATCCCCGGTTTCAGGTACAGTGGGTCAGCGTACGGCTGAAGTGGGTATGTTGGTAAATACGGGCAGTCGTCTATTCACGGTAGGAAATCTGAGTGAAACCAAAGTTACAATCAACCTGACGGAACGAATGTTAGGATATATATCGGTTGGACAAACCACACGAATTTTCTCCGAAAATATCCAGGATACAGTTCTGGTATCTGAAGTTTCCAGAATCTCACCGTTCCTGGGTGCCGGTAATTTTAGTACTACAGCTGAGATTGATATTGATAATGAAGCAGGTCATCTGCTTCCCGGGATGTTTGTGACTGTAGATGTGCTTTATGGCGAAAGTGAGCAGACAACCATTATTCCTTTAAGTGCAATCTATCGCAATCCTCAAAGTGGTATGACCGGTGTATATGTCGCATCAAGTTTCGGAGTTGAAGCTGAACAATTGGAAGCGCTCGATAGAGGGGAGTCCACATCAAACCTAAGCAATCCTACTGATGTTGAATTTATTCCTATTGATGTTGTAGCCCGTGGACGCGATGCTGCCGGTGTGAATGGAATCAGAAGCGGTGACTGGGTTATAACTGTGGGACATAACCTCATTTCAAGGGATAATAGTGATGTAGCCAGGGTAAGACCTGTTGCATGGCAAAGTATAATGGATATGCAACGCCTCAGGCCGCAAGATCTATTAGAAGAGATTATGAATGAAAATGTAGCTGACCAACAGAGATTAGACACAAATAATATTAATTAAAGGACAATGGGATTAACACAAACATCCATCCACCGACCGATTGCAACCACGATGGTCTATCTCATCGTTATTGTTTTGGGAATAGCAGGATTTAGATATCTACCGGTAGATCTGCTACCCCCTGTAGAGTTTCCAAGTTTATCGATTTCAGTTGATTACGCTAACGTTGGGCCCGAAGAGATTGAAACAATCATTACCGATCAAATAGAAAATGCTGTTTCCGGTGTAGCAAACATCGAGGAGATTACCTCTTCTTCTGAACAAGGATCAAGCCGTGTAAATCTGACTTTTTCTCAAAATACCAATTTGGATGAGGCGGCTAACGACATTAGAGCAGCTCTCGACAGGGTTCGAGGAAGTTTGCCGGAGGAGGCAGAGGCTCCCAGAGTTAGAAAATTCGATCCTAATGAGTTTCCAATAGTCATTTTAGGGGCTCAATCAAATCGCCCCTTAGATGAATTAACACAACTACTTGAAAGGGATATCACAAAACGGTTGGAGCAGATTCCGGGTGTTGGAGCTATTGATGTTTGGGGTGGTGTGAATAGGGAAATTTTAGTGAACTTAAAAAGAGATCGTCTGATCGCAAGCGGGTTAACGGCCTCCGAAGTTCAAAGCGCAATCATAGCTGAAAATAATACTGCGCCCGGAGGGAATGTAAAAGAGGGTCTGACAGAACTCTATGTTCGAACATTAGGTGAATTCACATCTATCGATCAGATTGCTGAGACCATCATCACTCAGATTGATGGGATACCGGTTAGAGTTAAAGATGTTGCAACCGTAGAAGATGCCTATGCCGACATTGGCAGAGTTACGAGTGTAAATGATATTCCTATGATTAGAATGGGAATACGAAAACAGTCAGGCTCCAATACTGTTGAGGTATCTCGGTTAATCCACAGAGAGGTAGAACGTATCAATGCGGAACGGGAAGAGATGAATCTTCTAATTGTCACGGATCAGAGTGAATTTATTCAAAATTCCATCGATAATGTTCAACAATCAGCAATGTGGGGTGCTGTTCTCGCTATCTTTATCCTATACATCTTTTTGAGGAATGGTTCTACGACTTTCATCATTTCATTAGCTATCCCGGTATCCATTATTGCAACATTTGGACTTCTTTACTTTGCTGGATTAACCCTAAATCAGATGAGCTTTGGGGGGCTTGCCCTGGGTGTTGGGCTCATAGTGGATAATGCTATAGTCGTACTGGAAAATATTGTACGATTGCGCGGCAAGGGGAGATCTCTGGTGGAAAGCGCACTTGTAGGTACCCAGGAGGTTGGAGGGGCAATTATAGCTTCCACGATTACCACATCGGTTATTTTTTTACCGGTGGTATTCATGCAAACCATCACAGGAACGATGTTTCAGGAGCTTGCCATGGTAGTGGTATTTTCACTCTTCTGTTCATTGTTTGTTGCACTTACTTTGGTGCCGATGCTTGCAAGTAAGTTTCTTACTATTAAACCTGATTCAGAACTAAAAGCCAGAGATAAAGGTCGATTCCAGCTGTTTTTTGAACGATTTGAGAATAAATATAGTGACTTTTTAAAGGTCGCGATCGAGAGAAAGTATATGGTCTTCACGATTACAATTCTCATGATTGCCGGTTCTGTTTATGCTGCCGGTTTTATTGATACAGAGTTGGCTCCAGAGACGGAAGCAGATGAAATAAGCATCGATTTCTTTCTTGCTGATGGGATGAATATAGCGGTATCTAATCCATATCTCGAAGAGCTGAGAGATAAAGTAATGGCTGTTGTGCCCAATGACCAGGTTCAGTATGTAAGTACTGAAGTTCGAAATGGCCGGGCACAGGTTGAGCTTAGTTTGGTAGATGTGAGTGAAAGAACGATTAATTCTTTTGATCTCGCCGATCAAATTAGAAATGAGATAGAAGGAACCATACCGGGGGGATTCTTCAGGGTTAGTGCTCAAAGTGGTCTATGGATTTTGAGAAGAATATTTGGATCGGGAGGCGATGAGGCTGTTCAGGTTCAACTTCGTGGGTACGATATTGACATAGCGAATGAACTGTCAGATGAGATCAGAAGGAGAATGGAGAGAATTCCGGAAGTGAGAGGTGTCCGATCAGATCGTGAGGAAGGAAGACCTGAACAGAACATCATTTTTGATCGCGAAAAAATAGCAGAATTGGGTCTGACCGGACGCGAAGTAGCACAAGCTGTTCAGGCAAATATCGGCGGTGCCCGTGCGGGAGTATTTAGAGACGGTGGTGATGAGTATAATATCACTGTAAGATTACAAGAGCAGGATAGAATGAGTACTCTTGATTTGGAAAATATTGCCGTACGTACAGCAAGTGGTGCTACCGTACCGATATCAACAGTGATCGATCAAGAAGCAGCCAGAGGCCCCGTTTCCATCAATAGAGTGAATGGTCAACGAGTAACTTTTATTACGGCGAATCTAGAGAGTGGCGTTCCACTGGGGCAAGCTGTTGAAAAAATACAAGTAGCTCTGTCTGATCTTCAGATGCCAACAGGTTTTTCGGTCATTTATAGTGGTGAGTATGAAGAGCAACAAAAAGCACAGACCGACTTCGTTATCTCAATATTGATGGCATTGGGCTTAATCTATATGGTGATGGCAGCTCAGTTTGAGAGATTTCTCGATCCACTTATTGTAATGTTTTCAGTGCCTGTTGCTATCATTGGTGTTATTCCCACGATGATTCTTACCAATACGACATTTAATATGCAGAGCATCATGGGGGTGATCATGCTAGTGGGTATTGTTGTAAACAATGCCATTGTACTTGTGGATTACATTAATTTGATGAGAAGAGATAAAGATTTGAAAATTTTGGATGCAGTCATAGAATCAGGTCGTCTACGATTGAGACCGATACTCATGACTACATTGACGACCGTACTCGGGCTTCTCCCACTTTCGTTTGGCTGGGGTGCAGGTGGAGAGATTCAAGCATCTTTGGCAAGAGTTGTGATTGGTGGTTTAACAGCCTCAACATTGATTACTCTGGTATTAATACCGGTGGTTTATATCTCAGCTAACAACATTAAAGAGTATCTGGTTGTGAAAAAAGACGCCTTTCTGGAGAAAACATCCGAAGTTCCTCTACCCCAAACCACACAAGGCTGAAACCGAAATTCAAAAGCTTGATTACGTACAATTAACCAGGTAAGTATTCAAGCTTTTTTTCGTTAATTGATCGTACTCTTACATCAAGCCCCTTCTGGCCTGTTTGAAAACTGTTTGTAATATAGCAAGATACTATTTGTACAATGGCGGGGATTCTATTTAATCTGTGATTGGAAGCTGTTGGTTCTAATGTTCGGAAAAGAAGATATAACAATGCCGAGAAAGGATAAATGAGGATGTTACGTGACTGGAAGAGCTGTGATTTTCAAGTAACTCCTTATAATATACCACCCTTTACTACTCAAACCCAAATGAAATACTTATTATATAAGTAATGTATGATAATAGTAGATATTATATTATCTTTATATAACTAATATTAGTTAATAACCCTTTATAAATTATTACTATGGCTAAAAAAATTGGGTCATTAACCCTCTATTCTGTAGATGATCTGCATGAACAGCTTGGTATCAGTAAAATGACCATTCGGGCCTACTTAAGGGAGGGACGTTTAAAGGGTAGAAAATTAGGAGTTCAGTGGTACGTTACTGAAGACGCCATTCGTGATTATTTCAACGAAGCTATTTCGGATAGTGAAGAGAAATCCGATAAAAAACAGATTGCTAAAAAAATGAGATATATCGTTCAGGGAGTGAACGACCTGGTAAGTGAGACCGAGGAGTGTGATTCTATCTCAGAAACAATTGAATGTCTGCACAGTCAGGCAATCATAAGCCTTTTTCAGGTAAGAATTATTGATGCAGAAAATCAGGAAATCATGGAGGTTATCAAAGCCCGTGATTTTATCGAGCGATATGCCAAATAACGGGCAGACATTAAATGAAATATTTTAAATGAAAATTGATCAAACAATTCTTCAGGAAATCAAATTTGGCGCAGACCGGTCAGATATATATTACTGTCTGGTCGATGAAAAAGTGAGTCCGGGGGGACTTAATGTGGATAAAATGAGGCTGACGGATCCCCGTAATATAGATCTGCAGTTTCGGGAAGCCGGATGTCTGATTATGATGACAGGCAATGAGGTGGATGAATTGATACATCGCGGGGATCTGCAAACGGATGATCTGCATCAGTCGCTATTTGAATTAGCCCTACGCGAAGGAGTCATCAAAAAATAGATTAAAATGGACCTTCAATTCGATCAGAAATTAATTGAAAATGGCTCATTCTTCTCCCACCACATTTTGGTTTGAATCAGAGCGGATATGGTTTTAGCATCCGTAATCTCGCCGGTGGCAATCATAAGAATGGCTTCCTGATAACTGATACGAAATAGCTGCAAAAATTCATCATCATCTACATTTTGTTTATTGATGGAGAGGTCCCAGGCAACATAAGTATGGATGATTTCATCGGCATACCCAATTGCAGGATAAAATGAACCGGTTTGAATGATATTCTGACACACAACCCCACTCTCTTCAAGAAGTTCTCTCTCTGCTGTACGAATAGGGTCTTCACCTGGATCAATTTTCCCGGCCGGTACTTCAATAAAAATTTTCCTCAGGGGATATCGAAATTGCTTTAAAAGCATAATAGTACCATCTTCAAATACCGGAACAACGGCACATGCACCCGGATGTTTAATCCATTCTCTCGATGAAAATGTTTGATCCGGTAATGTGACCTCATCATAGAATACTTTTAAAAGTTTGC
>JAGXIS010000067.1 GCA_024635465.1 Bacteroidota bacterium
ACTGCCTCTGAAGTAGAGATCTTCATCCCAGGTAATCTTGTCATTCTCTATACCCAACTCATCGGATACTTTTAAAACGGTCTGTTTTGCTCTTAATGCCGGAGAACAGATCAATTGGTCCGGAACAATATCCAGCTCTTTTAAATATCGTCCCATCCGCGGAGCATCTGTTATACCCCTTTCATTTAGAGGGCGATCAAAATCTTTTAGAGAGCCCTCACTCCAAGATGATTTGGCGTGACGCATGATCAATATCTTTTTTAAACCCATTGAGCTATTTAAATAGTTTTAGAGCTGAACGTTTTCAATTTTTGAAAAGTAAGCTCAAATATATGTGATTTGAAAGGGAGTTTCACATATCTAAGTATCTATAGAGAAGACTTCCTTGTTTTTTGTTCACTTATTATTTTAACCTTTTATCCTTTTATATGTTCCATCACTGTCTTAGGAAGAAAGTAGGCCAATGCCACACCCCTGGATATCATAAAAAGTACCATCGCCAACCAGAGACCGTGAACTCCAAAATAAATGGTACCGACATAGTACACCGGTAGAAAAATCAAAAATGTAGCTGCAAGCATCGTATTTCTCATAGGTTTGGTTTCAGTAGCACCGATAAATACCCCATCCAATACATAACAGATACTTGAGACGAAAGGAGCAATGATCGTCCAAAAAAGCACCGTTTGGGCGAGTTCAATCACTTCAATATTATTCGTAAAAACATGTAGAATCTGATTGCCGCTGATAAAATAGATGATCGTGCCGGTTAGTCCCAATATCAAACCCCACCCCAATGAGTAAAATATAGCTGAGCGGAGGGCTTTTTGATTACCGCTTCCCTTAAATTTACCCACCAGACTCTCAGCAGCATATGCAAAACCATCAATACCATAGGAGGCTATAAACCAAAGCTGAAGCAGAATTGTGTTTGCGGCAAGTATCAAATCACCCTGTTTTGCAGATACCGCTGTAAAAAATGAGAATGTAAAGATTAGGCAGAGTGTGCGAATGAAAATATCGCGATTCACTGAAAAATATTTTATAAGCTCTGTCTTGTTGAATACCTCGTGTTTTAAATAGTATGAGAGGTATCGACGGTACCTTTTAAGAAACAAAACCAGTGCCAAACCTAACGCCAAATAGGTTGAAATAAGTGTCCCGTAAGCCACCCCATCCACATGCATTCCAAAACCATAGATGAACATTATATTAAAAATGATATTTAACAGGTTGAGAGCGATAGTGATGATCATCGGGTATTTTGCATTTTGCATCCCCAGAAACCAACCATTGAGACCATATAGTGCTAAAACTGCCGGTGCAGTAAGAATTCGGATATCATAATATACTTTTGTGAACTCTGCTACCTCCCCTGAACTTTCAATCAGGTACAAACTCAGTGAGATGATCGGGTTTTGAAGAAGTAAGATCAGGAGTCCAATGCTCATCGCTATAAACTGAACTCTGGCCAAAATCATCATCATCTCCATGCGGTCACGTTTCCCATACTCTTGTGCCGTGAGTCCGGTTGTTCCCATTCTAAGGAAGCCAAATCCCCAGAAAATAAAATTAAAGATCACACTTCCTACTGCGAGTGCACCCAAATAATAAACATGATCTAAATGTCCGACTAATGCAGTATCAACCGCCCCCAATAGGGGTACAGACAGATTGCTGATAATGTTTGGAATTGCGAGTCTTAAAATGGGTTTATTCAAACCAATACAACGATAACAAGTTTTCAGGAGATTGTTTATTCTGTAACATACGGTTGTGAAATTATCGCTAAATCGACACGAATAAAACAGTTTATGGAATTAAGTTACTGGCTTAGCCGATGGAACAAAGGAAATGACAGCCCCCCCTTTTAGTGTGGATCCGGACGAAGTGAAACGCCTATTTTCCGAATATTCTGACATGCTATTACTCGAAAAGAACTCATTAGACATCCAAAAATTTGAAAAATTTCTAAATCGTGGCTTAAAAAGTGACTTAATTGAATATTTATTGCTACTTTCAGGAAGGAAACCTATATAAACCCTAATCAGTTTTAACTAATTGAATAGCTTAAATTAGAAAGTTGCATATCAGGGCGACTGCATTTATTTTGATGCCTGAATATTTCTTTATCCAATATCGCTAACCAAGACATTTTCTCACATGAATTTAAATACACGAAATAATATCATAACCATCGTTTTAGCAGTAGTCATTGTTTTTTTAGCATGGTTCCTGTACCGCTCTATTGTTGATCCTTATCAAGAAGTTATTGAGGAGAGAATAATGGTTGAGCGAGAACGGCACCGAATGGAATTGGTCCGCGACGTTCTTGTACAATACCGAACCAGAAGAGGAGATTTTCCTCCAACTGACGGTGGCCTCGATAGTTTAGTCACATTCTTGCGTACAGACTCTCTGATGGCTGAACGTGGAGATTCACTCTTTACTTTCTTGCCGCCATCTAACTACAGCCCCGATTCTCTTATTTACTCACCCCGTGCTCCTTACAATCGTTTTGAGTATACATTAAATGATACGATCAGACCCGTACTCTACTTATTGGAAAATCCGGGCAGTGGTGATCGCATTGGAGATTTGGAAAGAACAACAATGCTCAACGCACCAAACTGGAACTAAATGGAACCCGTGCAGTCATGTTTAGGCGTTTGCTACACGGGTAATCATCTATTTTACTCAGTTAATCAACCGGAACGGAATGGACAGCTGGCCCGAATTGGCAGTATTGATTTCAATTTCGACGTTGGTAAGGCGATCATAACGGGTAATGTTGTCGGTTTTCCCGCTCTCAAAAGTTCTCTCGAGCAGATCAAAAAGGAGTACAAATGTGATACTGTAAAGATATTGGCTCCTGCCTCAGAAGAGTGCTGGTCTGTTGTCCCAAGATCCGTTTATGAAGATTCAACCGAAAGAGAGGCTCATGTTCAGTTGATGATGCGAGGATCAGACCGCAATCAAGTGCAGGTCATGTGGCACAACATCAGTAATACGGACACCAAACTGCTGCTTTTAAGAGACAGTGACTCGATGACCGGTTTTGATGAACTCTTCAAATCTTTCAACAGCAGTGAATATGTTTCTGATTTTGAGTTGGGTATGGATTGGCAACAGCATACACAAAATCGGGGTTCCTTTGTGATGCTTCACTGTATGGAAAATGTGTTGACCGTGAGCTCCTTCATACTCGGTAAATTACGTGGCACGACATTCCTCGAATTTGAAACCTTAGCCGATCTGCCTTATCTCTGGAGTCTCTATTCTGAAAAATTGCCCTGGGTAAGTGGAATGCATGATGATGCCTTCATTTTTGGGGAGTACGGGAAAAAAGTTTCTGAGATGATGCAATCCTTTTGGTATGACCATGGTACCCTTCACTTTCTAGATTCACTCTCAGCAATGAAAGTGGATGCCCGAGAAAAAACGTATGGGTTCCGCCTTGAAAGTGCTTTTCCGGCTATTATCATGAGTCTGAACCAGGATGTTAAAGAAACAGCGTAATGAGAATCATCACGGGAAAACTGAAAGGGCGAAATGTACCGATTCCCAATACCGGGTTGTTACGCCCTACGTCAGACCGCACTAAAGAAGGTCTCTTTTCAGTAATCGATGCGCGTACCTATTTTGACAGAACCAGAGTTTTAGACCTCTTTGCAGGCAGTGGTAACCTGGGATTTGAAGCCATTTCAAGAGGATCTGAGCATTGCCTGTTTGTAGACTCTGAAGCGGGACACACCAAGATGATCGAAAAAACAGCTGCTCAGTTTGGGATTACGGATAAGATCACTGTTTTAACCGCCAATGTTGAAATCTTTTTGGAGAAAACGTACGGCCAGTTCGATATCATATTTGCAGATCCACCCTACGATTACTACAAAATGGCTGAAATGATTGATGTAGTTCTTCAAAATAATTGGCTTACCGATGATGGATGGTTTGTACTTGAACATGATAAAAGACACAATTTTTCCGATCATCAACATTGTGTTTTTGCAAAACCGTACGGAAGAACCATTGTTAGTATTTTTAAACTGAACAGTGTAGATTTCTAGAAATCCCTGTTCATACAGGTTCGTAGTCCAATTGATCCCGAAAAAATGACTATCTTCTGATATCAGAAAAACAATGTCATGAAAAACTCCGCAATCTATCCCGGTTCATTCGATCCACTCACCAATGGTCACCTCGACATATTGGAGCGTGCCGCGAAAATGTTCGAGAAAGTCTATGTAACCGTTGCCGTAAATAATAAAAAAACAGCTGTTTTTTCCGGGGATGAGAGAGTTTCGCTCATTGAGGAAGCCATTCAGGATAAGGAGTGGAAAAATAAAATTGAAATTGAACAATTCACCGGCTTACTCATCGATTATGCCCGTAAGAAAAAGGTGAATATCCTGTTAAGAGGCGTACGTCAGATCTCTGACTTTGAATATGAGTTCAGAATGGCCTTGACAAACAGACGGCTTGCACCTGAGATTGACACCCTCTTTCTGATGCCGGATGAGCAACTTACTTTTATATCAGCTACCATCGTTAAAGAGGTAGCCGCATGGGGAGGAGATCTGAGCAGTTTTGTGCCCAAACATGTGGCGAAAGCGCTCAGGAAAAAGTACGCTTAAAATTAGTTGGGAATTACTTTAACCTTTCACCACTTCCCTGTTCTGCACGAAATATTCAAGAATTCTTATCTCATTTGTCAGATCTAATTTCTTATATTTAAAAAAATAGAACACAATGATGAAAAACGGCATGATCTCCAAACTGGCTAAGAATATCTCCCCCTCTGAAACTTTAAAAATTTCGGCCAAAGCTAAAGAACTGGCCAGAAGCGGTGCCTCCATCATTTCCCTCAGTGCCGGGGAACCCGACTTCAAAACGCCTGCACACATCTGTAACGCCGCAATCACAGCCATCACAGATGGCTTTCATGGGTACACGATGAATACAGGCATGCCGGAGCTCAGGGAAGCGATCTGTAAGAAACTTCTTCAAGAAAATCGATTGCGATTTGAACCAAGCCAAATTGTTGTCTCAAATGGAGCAAAACAGTCGATCGGTTTTGCCCTGCTTGCCACTATCGATCCGGGCGATGAGGTTGTGATACCTGCCCCATATTGGGTATCCTATCCGGAAATGGTAAAAATGGCAGGCGGCGTCCCTGTTGTAGCGAAGACTCTTTTTAATAACAATTATAAATTAACACCAAAACAACTGGATGACTCTTTAAACGAGAAGACCAAAGGCCTCATTCTCTGTTCACCATCAAATCCAACCGGTGCCTGCTATACACGCAAAGAACTGAAAGAGCTCGCTGATGTTCTGGACAATTATCCGGATGTTTTGATTTTCTCAGATGAAATTTATGAATACATCGTTTTTGATGAAGAACATACCGGCATTCTAAATGCCGCCCCTCATCTAATCGATCGAACCGTCGTGATTAATGGTTTTTCAAAAGGTTTTGCCATGACCGGCTGGCGTCTCGGTTATATGGCCGGTCCACAGGAAATTGCAAATGCTGTCGCTAAAATTCAGAGCCAGGAAACCTCAGCTCCGTCATCAATTTCTCAAAAAGCCGGATTGGCTGCATATACGGGAACCATGAAACCGGTTGAAGAGATGCGAGAGTCATTCAAAAAAAGGCGTGACTATATCGTTGCTGCCCTGAAATCAATCGAAGGAATTAAATGTTTCGTTCCATCCGGTGCTTTTTATGTATTCCCTGATATCCACGCATTTTTAGGGTTAAAAACGCCCGAAGGCGTAACTATTGAGACTAGTACAGATCTTTCGCTCTATCTGTTAGAACAACAGGGTGTTGCCGTTGTGCCCGGAGATGCTTTTGGCGAACCCGATGGGATTCGATTGAGTTATGCAGCATCCATGGATGATCTGAAAGAAGCCATCCAAAGAATTAAAGATGGCTTATCATCACTCTCCTGAAGGGTACATTTTTTTCCTGACATGATGCGCAGAAATTCCTTTTTGGCACATTTACTGCTTTAAAGTTGTCACGAGAAATCAACAGAGTTTTATATGTTGACTCCTCAACCATCATCATATATGATCCAATAATAAATTTATAAACAATGCCTACATACGAGTATCAACGAGAAGACGGTACAACATTTGAAATAACACAGAGCATAAACGATGAAAGACTCAAAACCTGCCCTGAAACAGGTCAGGCTGTGAAACGAATTATTTCGGGTGGGGGCGGAGTAGTCTATAAGGGTACCGGGTGGTATGTTACTGACTACAAAAACGGTGGCAAACCAAAAAAGGAGAATGGCAATGTGAAAGAGGCAGAGTCCAAACCGGAGTCTGCAGAGAAAAAAACTGATGACACAAAATAATATTTCTCCCACAGATCCCGATAAATCCCTGACCCATCAGCAAGCTGTTGATCAATTTGTACTTTTGTGGGGAGAGATGGCATCGGCTCGGGGTATCAATAAAACAATGGCTCAGATACATGCACTTCTTTATGCTGAGAGTCAGCCGCTTGATACGGATACTATTATGAAACAACTGAGTATCAGCCGGGGAAATGCGAATATGAATCTCCGAAATCTGTTACAGTGGCAGCTCATTCAAAAAGTGCATTTTAAGGGGAAGAGAAAGGATTTTTATACAGCAGAACAGGATGTATGGAATATTGTTACCATCATTGTTAAAGAGAGACATCAACGCGAAATTGATCCCATTAAAGAGAGCTTGTCAGAAACTCTGGAGCTCTTTGAACAGAATAGAAAAGTGCTTCCGGATGAGATTGCATTCAAAGAGAGAATAGAAGAGTTCATCGACTTTTTAGAAATGTTTGATCGATTTACAAAGGCTTTACTGCCTTATATCAATAAAAAAAATCTCACTTTCTTAAAACATCTTGTAAAAATAGCCGAAGCTCACCAATCGCTTAAAGGAAATAAAACATCGACCGATAATGAGTAAATCCAATAAAAAAACGACCCGGGAGCGAGGGTTAGAAGGAGAAGATTTAGCTTGTGCTTACCTGGAAGCTAAGGATTGGATTGTACTTGATAGAAATTACTTTTTCCAGAAAGCTGAAGTTGATATCGTAGCTACAGATCGTAATTATATCATTTTTATTGAGGTTAAAATGAGATCCGGTACCTATTTCGGATATCCTGAGGAGCATGTGACTCCGGCAAAAGAAAAAAACATCAAAAAAGCGGCCGAGGCCTGGATCTATGAGCGGAAAATGGAGACGGCAGTTGTCCGATTTGATGTAATCTCCATTGTTCAGAAAGGGAATGAAGCTCCTGAAATTACACATTTTGAAGATGCGTTCAGATAAATAAATCACTGGATTTTATTAAGATCCCGGGATTTTGTATCTCTCTAGAACTCTTATCAAAAATCAAATCATCAAAGTACAGAAAATGTCTTCCAGCTCATTCACATTTACCTTTTTTGATTATTTGAGAAGTATTCTCTCCATCATCTCTTTTTTTCTGCTACTTCTACTTTTTACGCCATTAATACTGTTCTTGCTACTTATATCTTTCGGAAAATTAACCAATTTAATTTTGGAACAGATTGCCGGTCCAATCGCCAGAATATCACTTTGGATTGCAGGTATTCGTTTTCAGGTTAAAACATATTCAGACTCACTTCCAGATCAGGCCGTCTATATTATTAATCACGCATCCACACTGGATGTTCTCACGATTTTAGCCCTTGGCTTACCACGTGTACGATTTGTTGCCAAGTGGCAGTTTCAATATAACCCTCTCTTTTTATTATTGGGTAGACTTACCGGGCAGGTATTTATTCGGAGAGAGAAATCTGATAAAGCAGTTGACACACTGAAAAAAAATGTGGCCAGAATAAAACGGGATAAATTATCTCTATTAATGTCTCCGGAAGGCTCCAGAAAACATGATGGGGTTATCGGCCCCTTCAAAAAAGGGCCTTTTCATATGGCTTTAGAACTTGATTATCCTATAATTCCCATCTTTTTTGATGGTAATAGTGAATTAAGCCCCGGTGCATTTA
>JAGXIS010000068.1 GCA_024635465.1 Bacteroidota bacterium
CCGGCGCTGGAACAATCAACCCGATCTAAAGTACTATCTATCAGAAAAACCAATGGATTACGAGGCAGAAGAAGAGGAATTGGATGCATCCGTTTTGGCAGAAGAGCGAATTATGTTGGGCCTTCGAACCAAATGGGGTATCTCTTTTAATGAGTTAGAAAAGGAGTATGATTATGAACTATCCCCCGGTCAAAAAGAGTGGATAAAAAGGCAGAAGGATGAAAAACTACTCACTTTCGAGAATGGGATTCTAAAACTCACAGATTCCGGTTTAAAAATTTCAGATCTTCTCACTGTGGACATATTGAGTAAAAAATGATTCTTATTATTTTATCAATTTGAGATGAGATACTGATTTCATACTAAATAAAAGCTACCTTTCTACTAAAATGACCACTGAAAACAACGATTTATAGTGAATAAAACCATCTTAGTTGCATTTGGAGGCGCCTCCCCGGAGCATGAAGTTTCGGTTATAACTGCTCATCAAGCCATTGCGGCGCTAAAAAATGAGGACCCATTTTATGTAAAACCTCTCTATATAACCAAGTCGGGAAAATGGCTTACCGGTGATTACCTCCTCGAATTAAAGCATTTTACAGATCTGAAAAAGGTAGAAACCAATTCAAATCCATGCTCATTTACTCAGAATGAGTTTGGTGCGACAGTCCTGACTGAAAGCAGAAAGAGTTGGTTTTCGGGTAGTAATGATACGGTAATCGATACGGTTCTGATTGCTTTTCATGGTTCAAAAGGTGAGAATGGCGCTTTTCAGGGAATTTGCGAAATGTATAACCTACCCTACACGGGCAGTGGAGTGATGGGTTCATCCATTGGAATGGATAAAGTAGCAGCAAAATCGATCTGTCGGGATCATGGAGTCCCGGTTGTTGACGGTGTCGATTTTTTTGAATCCGAGTGGGTTGACGATAGATCCAAAATCATCAATAAGATTGAAGGGCTCACTTATCCGGTTATCATTAAACCCGTACATTTAGGCAGCAGTATTGGGGTTCAGATTGTGAAAAATCGGGAATCTTTAGTCAGTGCGGTGGAGACTGCTTTTAAATATGATCACCATATTTTGGTAGAGAAAGTGGTGAAACCGCTCATGGAAATTAATTGTTCGGTTCTAGGCTCATCGCATCAGAACAGAGCCAGTGTCTGCGAAAGACCTGTCGGAAAAGAGGAGATTCTCTCTTTTGATGATAAGTATATGTCGGAACAGTCAACAAAAGGAATGGCTTCTGCAGATCGAATTATACCCGCTGATATTTCTGAATCCCTATCTGAGGATATTCGAAATTGTTCAAAGAAAATCTTCAGTTTGCTCTCTTGCAGTGGAGTTGCAAGACTCGATTACCTTGTTGATTCAGATAGCCTTCAATTCTATTTTAATGAAATAAACACCATTCCCGGATCCTTTTCGTTTTACCTTTGGAAAGAGTCAGGCGTCTCTTTTCCCGATCTTCTAATAGAGATGATTGAGTTAGCACAATCAGAACACCGTAATAAGGGAAGACAAATTCAGAGCTACGAGACAAACTTATTGAATACAAAAGCTGTTAAAGGGATTAAAGGACTAAAAGGAACAAAATAAACCATCATGAGAAACTATACTGCCTACATATTATTTATCATTGCAATTTTTGTTTTAAAGGCTTGCAGTACATCCGAAAATACCATTACTGTGATTCAAGACGCTCCTCGTGCAGTCGCCGTGCAAGATACTGTTGAGGTTATTGAAGAGTTTTCTCAACTTAATATTGGCGTATTAGATACGGTAACCAGTTTCGATCCTCTGTATGCTGAAAACCTCAGCACGCAAAGAGTGATTTCACTGATCTATGAAACACTCTATACCTTAAATGAAGAGGGGGAAGCCGTTCCATCCATCGCCACTTCAGTAGAAATTTCAGAAGATGGATTGGAGTATGTAATGACGATAGATCGCAATGTCTTTTTTCAGGAGTCACAAATATTTACTGCCGGTTTAGGCAGAAGAATTCACGCACAGGATATAAAGTGGGCGTTTGAAAGAAGTGCACATTCCGGTCTGCCCCCACATGCGGCTGAATTATTAATGGGAATAACCGGTTTTGAAAATTACTTCCTGGAGCAGAGAGAAGTATACGATCAGGAGGCACGAGTTCTTGATGAAGTGATCGGTATTCAGGTTATCGATGGTGATAGAATCTTGTTTGTTCTCAATGAGAGAGATCCCGATTTTCTAAAAAAATTGGCTTCCCCACTTTTAAGTATCTATCCATCAGAAGCGTTTAACCAATCCCGTGATGGTTTGCGAAATAGAGCGGTTGGAACCGGAGCTTATAAACTAGATCGAATTGAAGACGATGGGCGAATTGTGCTTATTCGGGATGACAGTGAAAACAGAGCGAACCGTATGGATCTGCCATCTATTAACCGAATTGATGTCACTTCTTTTTTATCCGAATCTGAACTTTTTCAAGAGTTTACGAATGGAAATATTGACTTGATCCCTGAATTAGGTCCGGAATTAATACTTCAGGTACTCGATGACGATTATTCTTTATTGCCTTCTTATGAAGACAGTTTCGAAATTGTTCAACATTCTGTGGATCGTATTACCGCATTCTATCTGCATGAACAATCAATTACTCCAAATGAGTGGTTAATCAGCAGATTAGGCCTGCTTACCGTGGAAGATTTTACGATTATGGGTAACATCACCCTTCAGAATCAAGACTTTCAGCTTTCAGAAGAAGCTGATCCACAAGAACAGTATTTTGTTGCCTACACAGAAAATTTATCGGCCCAGGCACTTCTAAATGAGATGCACAGTTTGATCTTTATGCCACAATCATCCCTCGCATTTTTTGATATTCGAATTCCAACTCGAAGAACATCCATTTACAGTCTCAGCAGTGATACTTACTTTGAGGAATTCAGACCTCTTCCTGATGATTTTTGGTTGAGATTAGATACCGAAATAATCAGTTTATATCACCGAAATTTAGATGGGATTCAGAGCTCATTAACACCCTGGAATTTGCAAATAAATAATATCACTGTTAGCGATGACTAACCCACCCAAGTTGGCATTTTGCATTGTTGCGAATCCTGAAAAATACTCTATTCAGAAGCCTCTGATAAGAGTGGTAGAGTGGTGCAAAAGTAACAATACTCCATTATTTATTACTCAAGAGCTATTCTCTTTTTTCCCTGCACTATCTGAATTTGACAGCCTCAAAATTGTTTCCTCTGAAACGGAAGCTATTCAAAATTCAGAAATCGTGATTGCATTGGGAGGAGATGGTACTATGCTCCATACAGCCCAGATGGTAAAATACAGTTCGAAGCCGGTGTTGGGCATTAATACGGGTCGATTAGGTTTCATGGCGAATATACAGCCCTCTCAAATTGAGGATGCTTTTGATCACATTGTTAAGAATGATTTTACGATAGATAAAAGAGATCTTCTCCAGGCAACTGTATCCGGAGGGAAAAGCTACTATGCTTTGAATGAGTTTCTATTTACGAAAAAAGATACCTCATCGATGATCACTCTTAGCGTTGAGTATGATGGAAAATTGATTAATGATTATTGGGCGGATGGACTCCTGGTTTCATCTCCATCAGGTTCAACAGCTTATAATCTTTCTGCCGGTGGACCCATTGTTCTGCCGGGCACTCCGGTGATGGTACTTACTCCCATTAATCCTCATACCCTTACTACAAGACCACTGGTATTACCTTCCGGCAAGAAATTAACAGTAAAAACAAGCGAAACACCTGAAAATATCCTATTTTCATATGATGGGACGATACTTCCGCACAATAGTAAATTGGATGTGGAAATAAGCAGGAGCGAATTTTCCTTTCACTTGATTCAACTACCGGATCAGAACTTTTTTGAGACGCTTCGTAACAAGTTAATGTGGGGAATGGATAAGCGAAAAAATTAACATTGAGATCGGAATCATCATAATTCATTATTGAGTTCATCCGAACCAAATCCATGATTCCGAATAGTAAAGAACAAGAACTAAAAACGTAAAACAAAAATATCATGAAAGTAACAGTCGTAGGAGCCGGCGGGAATGTCGGTTCAACTGTAGCATACGCTTTGGCAGAGAGAGATTTTGTCAAAGAAATTGTAATGGTCGATTTAGAAAGAAAAGAGGGAGATAAAACATTTTATCCATCTAAAGGGCGAGCCCTCGATCAGTGGCAAACAGCACCGATAACGAGTTTTAACACCTACCTGAACGGTACGGTGGACTATAAAGATACGAAGGGGTCTGATGTCTGTGTAATTACAGCGGGTGTCCCCAGAAAACCGGGAATGAGTCGTGACGACCTACTGTCGATTAATGGTAAAATTGTAAAGAGTGTTACAGAGGAACTTGTAAAACAGTCTCCGGACACAATCATAATTATAGTTTCGAATCCTTTGGATGTGATGACCTACGTGGCACATGCAGCCAGCAACCTGGATCCAAAAAAGGTAATGGGAATGGCCGGTATCTTAGATACTGCCAGATATCGTGCTTTCCTGGCCCATGAATTGGATGTATCTCCTAAAGATATCCAAGCGATGCTGATGGGTGGACATGGAGACACTATGGTGCCACTGCCAAGATACACCTCAGTATCAGGCATTCCTGTCACACAATTTATCTCTGAGTCTAAGCTCAATGAAATTGTAGAACGCACCAAGTCGGGTGGAGGTGAACTGGTCGGGTTGATGGGTACCTCTGCATGGTATGCACCCGGTGCAGCAGCAGCGCAGATGGTTGAGGCAATATTACTCGATCAAAATCGTATCTTCCCATGTGCAGCATACTGCGATGGTGAGTTTGGAATCAAAGATCTTTTTATCGGCGTACCTGTTAAACTGGGTAAAGGCGGAATCAAAGAGATCATCGAAATTGATCTGGACGATGAAGAAAAGAAACTGCTAAGAGCATCAGAACAAGCGGTCCGTTCAACATTAGACGACTTCAAAAAGCTGATGGATAAATAAACCGCAAAAAACGAAGACAAGGCTCTTCACTACTTGCATA
>JAGXIS010000069.1 GCA_024635465.1 Bacteroidota bacterium
GGCATAACTGATGAAGTCTGTATTGGGTGGCTTAATATCAGAATTTCTAAGCAAAAGTGAAATCTGTGCTCTATGATATTGACCATGAATAATCAAATGCTGACAATTGTCGGGTACACCAAAGATCAAACATAAAAAGTTTTTGAAGTCTCTGTCTTTCATCCATTTTTTCAATTTTCACCTTTATTTATATGACAATCCCAAAGTATCTGGAGATGCCACTCAGAATAAATTGAACGCTGATCGCCAGAGCTATGAAACCCATCAACCGTGTCATTACATTCAAACCGGTAGGCCCAATGTATTTTGCCGATATTGGTGCAAGTCTCAATATGATGTAGGTCAACAATACTACTAAAACTACAGATATACCGTTGATCATATAATCATCAAAACCTTCTGCCTGCGTAGCAAAACCGATAACAACGGCAATACTTCCAGGGCCTGATAGAAGAGGTAATGCTAAAGGACTAAATGATATGTCTTCTTTCTCCAATGCAGCAGCTTCATCCTCATCTGTCAGCTTTCTGCCCCCCTTTTCAGGGTTTAGCATTGAGTAAGCAGCTCTCATGATAATTAGACCCCCGGCGATACGAATTCCTGCCAGTGAAATGCCAAAAAAACTCAATATGTAAGTACCCACCAATAAAAATGTAATCAGGATCCCAAACATGTAGAAACTCGCTTTCTTGGCAACTTGAATTCTCTCTTTTTCTGTATTTCTATCTGTCAAAGAGAGAAATAGAGGCATCGCCGCCAATGGATTCACAACAGAAAAAAGGGAAGTAAAGCTCGCAAAAAGGAGTCCAATAAAACCGATAATAGTTATCGTTTGTTCCGGAAAGGATTCGGATATCAATTCAATCATGCCTCAAAGATAGAGATGATTTCAGCAAATCTGAATCCTCTTTTATTGTTTCTTGAAGTTTTTTTAGAGAATTCATTGAGTTAATGTTCTACCTACATTAAAAATGGTTGTTATCAAAAATTTACCTTCAGATGAATAAAAGAATATCCTTACCTTAATACACAAGATTTAATGTTCATTCACCCTCACATTTTTCATGGATTCTATTTTAAAAGAAGTTGATTCAATTTTAGAAAATAACAGCTCCAGAGATCAAAAATTGAAGGATATCTGTGTACTGTTGGATCGTGAGATTGAAACATTCAATTGGACAGGTTTCTATCTGGCTGATCCGAATGAGGATCGTATGCTCGTATTAGGCCCCTATGTGGGGGAAGAGACGGATCACACGCGAATCCCATACGGAACAGGAATATGCGGTCAGGCAGCAGAAACCCTGGATACATTTGTAGTTCAAGATGTGAGTAAAGCCGGTAATTATTTAGCTTGCAGTCTGGATGTAAAATCAGAAATTGTTGTCCCCATCATGAAAGGAGATCAATTTGTTGGTGAACTCGACATTGACTCACACACTCTGAATGCAATTACACCGGAACTCAAAGTGCTATGTGAAAAGATCTGTAAAAGATTGAGTTCGATTTTTTAAGGTACTTCGTCAGGGTTCAGGGTGCAGCTGATAGCTGAAAGTTCTTCACATCTTTTCTTTCACCGTTTGCCTCCAACGCAACGTTTTATAACTTTTTACAGTTATACAACAAACTAACTTCACGATATCTCGTCAAAGGAGCCAACGAACAGACGGAAGTTTGTAATATTATTTAAAAAACATGGGTTAAATCTTAAAAAATTGTTTTACCCCTATGCGGCTGAATTTAATCTGACTAACTTTGGCCGCTACATTAAATCTGTTGAATTAAAAAATGAAAAATCAATTGAAAACAACCACTTTTAGTGCACTATTACTATCAATTATACTCATTCTATCCTCCTGCGGAGGTGATGAAACCAGTGAGCAGGGCGGACCGGGATTTGGTGGACCCGGTGGATTTGGCCAGGCAGCCAGTGTGGAGGTAACACCTGTTCAAACCGGAACCATTTCTGATCAGATACGCTCTTTTGGTACGATCCGAGCACAGGATGTAGTTCAGATAACCCCTCAGGTATCCAATCGTGTGACCCGCATATTGGTGGATCTGGGTGATGAAGTAACCCGGGGACAGGTGATGGCAGAAATCTATGACGTTCCATTCAGGGATGCTGTAGAACAAGCTGAAGCTCAAATCAGGCAAGCCAGAGCTGTCTTTGAGAGAGATAGCACCCAATTGGAACGCCAGCGTGAATTATATCAACGAGAGTTAATTAGTCAATCTGAATTTGATGAGTTCCGGACAACCTATCTGAACAGTCTCGCACAACTTGAATCTGCAAATGCATCATTAACTCAGAGCCAGGAGAATTTAGATAATACCCGAATCAAATCACCGGTAAACGGGGTCGTTTTGAACAGAATGATTGCACAAGGCGATGTAGCCTCTACCGGACAGGCCATTTTTGAAGTGGCTAACTTAATTGGTTTTGAGACCCGTGTGTTTCTGCCTCTTCAAGATTGGGAACTTGTTCTGGTTGGGCAATCCGTCACGATGAGCTTATCAAGTAGAGGAAGCGATATTGCAGAGGGGATAGTATCCAGAAAAAGCCCCCAGCTGGATCCAACAACAGGTCTGGGTGAGGTCGTAATCACTCTCACAGATGCCTCTTCATCAGTATATCAGGGTGCCCTTGTTCAGACAAGTATAAACCTCCAGACGAAGGAGAATGTCGTAGTGATCCCGCGATCAGCTATGGTTGAAAAAGTAGATACCTACATCGAACCTGAAACCGGCACCATTGAACTGGACAGAAGTTTCTCTGCATTTATTAATCAGGGCGACTCCATTGCCGTACGAAAAGAGTTGGTATTAGGAATTGAACAGGGCGACAGAATTGAGGTGTTACAAGGGCTTAATCCGGGAGATCGATTGATTATAACCGGGCAACGAAGTCTCGAAGATAGTTCCAGAATACGGGTATCCGCCGGAGATCTTGGTGCACGCCCTCAGCCAGCTACAGAAAATAGTCAAACACCCGACTTTCAAAATATGACTCCGGAACAACGAGAAGCGATGCAGGAGCGGCTACAGAATATGACTCCGGATGAACGTCGAGAATTTATGCAACGAACCAGGCTGGATGATGGCCAGGGGGATGCCGTTCAGCCTCAGGATAGCAGTAATAACAGCAGTAATTAATTTATAGGTCATTCTTACATGAAAAATCTACCTAAACTGGCTGTTAATCGCCCCATTACCTTTATTATGATCAGTATCATACTGATCGGCTTTGGTTTGTATGGTTTGAATAATCTGAGATTGAATCTCTATCCTGATGTTTCTTTTCCAACAATCACCGTTTACAGTACATATGATGGCGTTGCACCGGAAGATATTGAGACACTGATAACCCGACAAGTTGAAGAACAAGTTGGAAGTATTTCAGGTGTTCGAAGAGTACGGTCACTATCCAGTCAGGGTGCATCTGTAGTAAAGCTAAATTTTAATTGGGGAACGGATCTCTTTATAGCTGAAACAGAAGTTCGAAAACGATTGGATATGATCCGACGTGGATTGCCTGATGATGTAGATCAACCGATTGTTTTCTCGTACGACCCAAATGATGAACCCGTGTTAGTTTTGGCACTGACTTCAAGCACTAGAAGTCCACGTGAACTCAGAACTCTGGCCACTCGCCAGATTGAACAACGTATTGAGCGAATAGAAGGAATCGCCTCTGCAGAAACCGCAGGTGGATTTGATAGGCAAATTAATGTCCGATTAAGCAATGCACAGATGCGGACATACAACCTGGATATCGCAGCTATCTCAAATCGACTGTCACAAGAAAATGTTCAGGTACCGGCCGGTGAACTTACGGAAGGTGAGACGGTCTTTTCACTTCGTACCATCGGTGATTTTCGGAATATTGAACAGATTCAAAACAGTATCGTCTCTGTTACAGAAGAGGGTAACCCGGTCTACCTTAAAGATGTAGCTTTGGTTGAAGATGGAATTGCTCAACCCATCGGAAATGTGCGTGTTCAAGGAAATGATGGGGTGATTATGAACATCTATAAAACCAGTGACAGTAATATCGTGAGTGCTGCCGGCGGAGTTGTTACCGCCCTGGATGATATTCGAACAGTTCTTCCATCCGACGTAAGTCTTGAAATTCTGACCAACCGCGCCGATTTTATTAGTTTATCTATCAGTAATTTAGTCATGACCGGTTTTCAGGCCATTGTATTGGTCATCATTATGTTGCTGCTTTTTCTTCGAAGTGTCCGCTCCGCATTAATCGTAGCCATTACGATTCCAATATCCATCATTGCAACGTTCAGTATCATGGATTTTACGGATGTGAGCTTGAATATTATCTCCCTGTCCGGACTCACTCTGGCGGTTGGATTAGTTGTTGACAATGCGGTTGTAGTTCTGGAAAACATTTTCCGTTTTAAAGAGGAAGGCAAAAATGGAAAAGAGTCATCTATGCTGGGTGCACAGGAGGTGGCCGCACCGGTCGTTGTCTCTACATTAACCACTCTGGTCGTATTTTTACCTATCCTTTTTGTGCCCGGAATTGCGGGACTGCTATTCAGGGATATGGCACTTACAATCTCTTTTGCATTGATTGTTTCTGTATTGGTGGCCATCACTTTAATACCGGTACTCAGCTCAAGTTTGTTTGAATCTGAGTTAATTACGACCGATAAAAAAGATCCTGCTAAAAGACTGATGAACAAATTATTAGTCTGGAGAAGGCAGAATGTATATACGCGGATTTTATCACTACCCCTCTTTCTTCTCTATTTTTTGATTTGGCCCTTCTTGAAAGTCTGGACATTTTTAATGACCCACCTCAAACATATCTTTGCAGATTCATTTTCACCTTGGTTGGGCAAGCAACTTGATAGATTGGAAAATTCCTATAAGAAAGCGCTGGATCGTGCACTATTGAGTAGTAAATGGGTAATATTGGGTTCATTTGGATTATTATTCGCTTCTCTGCCAATATTTTACCTTCTGGGTGGTGAATTCTTTCCTCAGGTAGATGAAAACTTCATCATTCTGGATGTCCAGAGAGAACCCGGCGTGAGCCTGATCGAATTGGAACGTACAGTTATTCAAGTAGAAAATATTGTCCGGGAAACAGTCCCCGAAGTACGTCTGATTGTATCAGATTATGGGGATAAAATAGGTATTGAAGGGGCTGATAACCCGGGAGGTAACCAGGGAAGAGTCCGAGTTGAACTGGTACCGGTATCAGATAGATCCAGGAGCCAGCTGGCAATCACCAATGCACTCCTTAGAGATCTTCAAGCTGTTCCGGGTGCAAATATCAAGGAAGTACAGGAAGATCCCCTGAGTCCTGATGGCGAGACCGGATTGATCGTTCAAATTTACGGATTTGATCAGGAAGTAAAGAGCTCCCTTGCACAATCTGTTATGCAGAGTATCCAAGGTATTGATGGAATTGTAAGTGTATTCAGTTCGGCAGATCAGGGAAGACCTGAACTGCGTGTAGAGATGGATAGAGAAAGAATCGCAAGAGTCGGATTATCAACCTCGCAGGTAGCAAACGCTCTTAGCAATTCTGTTCAAGGATCTGTTGCAACCACGTTTGTGGATCAGGGTATCGAATTTGAAGTACTCGTTGAAGTGGATCCTATCGACAGAACACAATCCACATCTCTTCAAGACCTGCAAATCCAAACTCCATCCGGTGAATGGATGCCTTTGAAAAATTTGGCAACCATTGACAGATATCTGGGACCCTCTAACATTTTAAGGGTTAATCAGGAACGAATGGTTGAAGTGGAAGCAGATCTGGGTGATCTGGACTTGAAAACTGCCACAGAACTCGTGAATCAATCTTTATCAGACATGCAATGGCCTGATGGTTATCGATATGAATTAGGAGGTTCGGCCGAAGAACAACAAGAGTCATTCAGATTTTTGATTATTGCATTCATGATAGCGGGGATTCTTACTTATATGGTGATGGCCTCTCAATTCGAAAGCCTCGTGGAACCGTTAATCATTCTTGTAACCATCCCGTTAGCACTTACCGGTGTATTGTTAATGTTATGGATAACTTCCACAGCTGTGAGTGTAACAGCAATGGTTGGATTGGTTCTGTTGACCGGTATTGTGGTTAATAACGGTATTGTGATGATCGACTACATTAAAATCCTGCAATCGAGAGGCGAGGAGCGTCATGCAGCAATCGTTAATGGTGCCGGCCGAAGATTACGCCCGATACTCATGACCGCCCTAACAACGATACTCGCAATGGTGCCTCTTGCACTTCAAATTGGTTCCGGTGCAGAAACGTGGAGTCCGATGGCGCGTACAGTTATCGGCGGACTCTTTATGTCGACTCTGCTGATGCTATTTGCAGTGCCCTGCATGTATTATGTAATTAACGCTTTTGTCGAAAAAATCGGATTTGATTCAGTACACAAAGAAGATCCTTTAATTGAATAGCAGACTCAACCGGCTAGATTCCGGAAAACAATTTTTAACAACGATTTTTACAAAATCACAATATTAAACATTCAAAATAACTGTTTATTTAAAATGTAGACACACCTTGCAAGCTTATAGAGCAGTTGTTCAGCTTCTCCTCAATAAGTTTTAAAACTCGGAACCATTATGAAAAAAATTACAATCACAGAAAAAATATTAAAAAGACCGGTAACAGCGATCATGATGTCGTTTCTTGTGATCGGTTTTGGGATATTTTCTCTAACCAATTTAAAGGTGACTCTCTATCCCACTTTTGACGTACCGGTGATGGGGATTGCGGTTAACTATGCGAATGTGTCTCCGGATGATATGCTTCGTTTGGTTGTGGAACCTATTGAAGGTGCTGTGATGGGAGTGGAAGGTGTGGAAACTTTGGATTCCAACGTCCGACAAGGTGGTGCATTTTTGATTCTGAGGTTGAAGCCGGGTACCAGCATCATGGTTACAGAGCAAAAAGTGAGGGAATCCGTAGAGAGAATTCGTGGGCAACTCCCTGCTGAAGCGAACGAACCTGTAATATTTCAGTTTGATCCGGACAGAGCCCCTGTGATGAGGGTGAGTGTGGAATCAGACATTATGGGACTGGATGAACTGCGGACACTCTCCGTTGAGTTTATTGAGCCTAGATTTGAAAGAATCCCCGGTGTGGCATCAGCAGAAACGCGGGGTGGTCTCACTCGTAATATCTATGTTGATCTGCTCCCGGAAGCATTGGCACGTCATAATATAATGCCGAACCAAGTTGTCAATAGCATTCGCACAAACAATATTCAGCAACCGATTGGAAACTTGGTGGCCGGTAGAATCAGTTACAGTGTAAGAGCTCAATCGATGTACAGTAATATTGAGCAGATATCCCAAACGGTTATCACGATGGTAGATGACACCCCCATTCGGGTTAGGGATGTAGCTGTTGTTCGTGACGATTATGAGGATATCAGAAACATAGTAGAGATCAATGGCCGGAATAGTGTTACCGTCGACATTCAAAAACAGTCGGATGCCAACACACTGGATGTAACTCATCAGATTATTGCTGCTTTGGAGGAATTCAGTCCCAATCTGCCCTCCAGCATTACGATGCAGGTTTTAAGTAACGAAGGTCAATTTATTGAAGACTCTATCTCTAACCTTGCCCAATCTGCTCTGATTGCACTGGTTGTTGTGGTCATCATACTCCTTCTTTTTATGGGTGGCTGGAGAATTGCTTTTGTAGTTGCCATGAGTATTCCGGTCTCTCTTACGGCAACATTTGCTGCCATGTATGCCCTCGACATCACACTAAATATTATCTCAATAACCGGACTGGCACTTGCGATCGGTCTATTGGTCGATAACTCTATCGTTGTGTCAGAAAGTATCGCCTATCAGCTGGAAAAAGGGAAAAATCGATTTGAAGCGGCACTCGCCGGAACCAATGAAGTGGGTGGTGCTCTTTTAGGATCTACATTGACCACGATCGCTGTTTTTATTCCCATTTTAACACTATCCGGGTTTGCAGGAACCGTTGCCAAAGATCTGGCATTGACGATATCCATTGCTATTGCATTTTCATTTTTAGCGTCCATTATTCTTATTCCCGTATTAGCCTCGATGTTGCTCAGAAGAGACGAGTTTCTTAAGAGAAACTATACCATGAGCTTTATCAGATCCCTTGAAGTCAACTATATCTCATCGCTAGAGTGGATTTTAGCTAGAAAATATGTCGTTGTGATTGCAGTATTGGGAATCATTTTCGGAGCAAACTACATTTTTGGAAATATTGAAAAAGAGTTTTTCCCGGAGACGGATGAAGGTCAATTTGATCTGCGTGTCGAACTTCCGGCTGGAAATAAATTGTCTACGACTGCAACTCTATTAAGAGAGTACACAGAC
>JAGXIS010000070.1 GCA_024635465.1 Bacteroidota bacterium
CTCCTCGGTTGATTTGATTCTGCCGTGCCAAACCCCGTATTGAGCATCTCTTTTGGGATGAAACAGATAAAATTCACCGGTTTTAACAACGATTACGGCATGATAATCGGCCTCATTGACTCCCGTCAAATACCAAAAATTACTCTCTTGCCTAAACGGAAATTCAAAATCGGTACTATAGCGATACATCGTTTCCGCTCCGCGCAGATAGATAACCCCACTTTGACTCTCTTCAAAAAGTGATATTAATTTTTCTCTGTGGATCTGACTGGACATTTTATAACATTTATTTTTTCAATTTCATCTGCTCTTTAAAATGAGCACTTATTCATATTTTAAAGGTAAGACAACGGTTGTTCTAATCTAAAATAATTTCATCAAGTCGGTTGAAAAATCAGTAGTATTTGATTCTTCATCACCGGTAAAATAACCGGAAATATCTGTTTTCATGTCACCGATTTCCTCGCCATTTTCGGTCACCTTTAAAACCGTGTCGGTTCGATTTTCAAACAACTTGTTGAGATTCAAATATAGAATAGCTCTATTCACTCCTTTTTGATTCAATACAGCTACAAGATAAGACTCTGATCGGCCCTGCCCTACCGTCGATATTGCCAATTTTGTATCACTATTTACCTGAAATATTCTATAGTATTGATCAATGGGCAGATTAATATGAACCGCCTGGAAAGCAAGATATCGGATATCAGAGTGGGTAGCATCATCCCAGAATTGGTTTAAAAATTTCGGCAAGAATTCTTGATTCTTATCACTTTTAATCAACCCACAAAACCCTCTTTTTGACCAGTAGATTGCATCTCTATCAAAGGGTCTGGGTTCAGTTGGAAAAAGATGTGTGGTTTCTTTAGCCTCTTTATCACTGATCTCATAATTCAGATCTACAACTCCGTTGGAAAGAATTAAATATGGAGCCTTCAAATCGCTGTTATATCGGGCAATCTGTTCACCCGCTTTACCGGTTAACACAACTTTATCAGACTTGCACTCAATTAGGATATTGGGCTTTAAATCTTCAGAATAGAGAATTAAATCTGCTCTCAGTATGCTTTCGGACTGACGAACAGTGACCGGTGATTCAAAACTTATTCGATTGCGATTCCAATCTGTTTCATGAAGGAGGTACTCAACCCATTTAAGGCGCACTCGCTCCTCCGGCCGATTTTTAAATCTCTTTTTTAAGACAGGATTAAACAGCTTTTTTTGCTGTTTTTCAAAAACAACTTGTGGAAAATGAAATCTGACCACACTTTTCATACATGAGATATGAGCTCAAAATAGTTCGCATAACAGATGATGCGAGATTAGTTTCAGTTTTTCAAAGAAACAGAAGTTGCCATTCAACAGAGCGTTTATACAGTAAGTTTATAACTGGTGCAACTTCCCTCTTCTTTTCCATTCTTTTCACAATCTTCTCTCTCTTCAAAACCTTGTTTCGAAAATTCAAGAATTTCACCTTTTTTATCGGTTCTTCGCCATCTCCAATCTCCTTTTACATCCTGGTAAATTTCACACTTTGGCATGATTCATTGATTCGTTAAAAATTGCCTTAGAATACTATATCCCCTTTTTTTAGATCAGAGTCAACTTTGATATCTATTTGATGACCCAACTGTCTGCCACTTTCATTACCTTCTCTGAAGTACTATCCAATCAATAAAATGTATCCTATGGAACCTGAATCCTCTCAAAAATTAGCCATCCTAATCGATGCAGACAATGCACAACCGTCTATTACTGAGAATTTATTGGCAGAAGTCGCAAAATATGGTACTGCAAGTGTAAAACGTATTTACGGTGATTGGACACAACCACAGTTACGTAGCTGGAAGGATCTTCTGCTTGAATATTCCATTCAACCCATTCAGCAGTTTGGGTACACAAAGGGAAAAAATGCGACCGATAGTGCTCTGATCATTGATGCAATGGATCTACTCTATACCGGTCGTTTTGATGGGTTTTGTCTGGTAACGAGCGACAGTGATTTTACAAAACTTGCCGCTCGAATACGAGAGTCCGGGTTGGTCGTATATGGATTTGGTGAGAAAAAGACGCCGGAACCGTTTGTCGCCGCTTGTGATAAATTTATCTACACCGAGGTTCTGGCAAAAAGTGATGAGGACAAACCCGATCGACGTAAGAGATCTGCAAACCTGCTGAAACAGGATACAAAACTTGTGACACTTGTAAGAAATGCCATTGAAGCCTCTTCTGATGAAAGTGGTTGGGCTCATCTCGCTCCCGTTGGTAGTTACATCGCCAAACAATCACCGGGTTTTGATCCCCGAAATTACGGGTACCGAAAATTAGGCGAGCTCTTACACTCTATGCAGCTCTTTGAGTTGGAAGAACGATCGGTTGGCGAAGGGCAGTCCAAAGCCCTCTATATCAGAGATAAACGAAAATAAAGCAGTTCATCAATCTCTTTTAGCCGGGATCAATAGAACCGGAACTTTACTGAAGCGGGTCACTTTAGTACTGACACCCCCCAGAAAGAATTCATGAACAAATCCTTTACCCTGACTACCCATTACTATAAGCGTAACACCATTCTCCTCTATAGCCTGAATAATCTCCTTACCGGGTGTTCCAAACGTTATGATGATTTCAGCATCATTTCTGGTTTTATCCGATAGTGAATTTCTCATCTCATCCAGACGATTTTGACTACCTTCTGTAAGCTCTTCACGGCTTAAAGGATCTTTTAAGGCAATGGCATGATGTCCTTGAACATGTACAAAACTGATTTTATCAATTTTTCCCTCTTGATCCAGGTGTTGAATCACCTCAAAAGCCCTGTCAGCAGTTTCTGAAAAATCAGTAGCATGCATAACGTGATTCAATGCAGAGTCCACCGAGTTTGTGAGAGTCAAGACTCTTTCATCAGACTCCTCATTTTCCAATTTCATATCAATATTCAGTAGGAAAACCGGCAATCGAGATCTTTGAAGCACTTCCGTTGCTGTACTGCCCAAAAGCATCTCCTGCACTTTACTCTGTCCACGGCTTCCGATAATCACAAAATCAGCGTCCGACTCCTTTGCAGATTTTAAAATTTCTGTCGGTGCATAGTAGTAGGTTCCGGAGCGTAAATCCGTTTCAACAATCAACCCCTCCTTTTCAAGCCTGCTTTTGTATTCTGCCAACTTTTTGGAATAGTTTTCAGTATTAAACTCCACTTTTTCACCTGTGAAAGGGATCGATACCACAGTAACCAGTGTCACTTTTTTGGTTCCGAATTTTTTAAACTGAGGCAGTGAATTTACTATCAGTTCACTCGAATCCGATTGATCTAATGCAACTAACGCGTGTACAAATGTTGATTTCATAGTTTTTCTCTTTCATTCATAGGGTTATTTTTCCAGCCCTCTTTTAATAAAACGATTTGAAACATATTTCCGTTTGTTTTGCCAAAATTGCCTTAAACGGTTTCACTCTCTATCTATATATAATAAATAATTTGAAGGACTTTTTTCTGAGCAGGTAAGTAAACGTGTAGAATAAAAAGGAGGATAAACAGATTTTTTTGGGTCAGGAACCCTTTTTATCGCTTAGATCTGCATTGTATAGTTCAAATAGAATGGCACCGGCATGAATCACAAACCGAGTTAACATTTTGTACTCTTTGGTACTGAATACGCGGTCTCTCTTTAGATGAATAAATCCGTATATATTTGTTTCCCGACTGATCTGCCATCGATTGATGCTCAGATCCTCATTCGTAATTTCATAAAGAGGGATCCCTATTTCTGATCGTAATCCGGGTTGTGCCTCTTTGTTTTCATCTTCTGAGTCGTCATCTAATTTAGCCTTATTGTCCAGATATGGTTTTCCTGATTCATTGATTGCATGTAATCCGGAAACTGATATTTTTTTTCCCGGGCGAGGTGTTTCACTGACTCCGTCCTTCAAATAAAAAGCCGTCTCAGGTTCTCCATCCTTGATCGTCCAAAGTGTAAAACTATCAATATTAAACATCCTATAGAGACCTTCTGCTAACTTACGGACAGTATCATTAAAGTCACCTTTATCAGAAGCTGCCAACAAGACGGTCATGATATTTCTGAATGTTAACTTATAATCAAAGTTAGAAAGGGTCTGGACATCTTTGTTTGTAGCGTATTTCTCTACTAATTTTAAAATATTCTCTTTTTCTGAGAAGAGTTTCGTCTTTTCCAGAAACTCAACTGCACCAAACTGCTTCGCTTTTCTCTCATACTCTTCGCTGATGTGGGCTGTCACAACAATGACCGGAATACGATTTAACGAGGAATCGATCATAATGGATTCCAGTAATTCGATACCGGATATTTCCGGCATATTTACATCCAACAGTACTAAATGAATTGGATGCTCGGATAAAATATCAATTCCATCTTGTGCATTATCAGCAAAAAACAGCTGATAATCCAGATTCAGGACTGTTTTAAAGATGAGATGTACAACTTTTTCATCATCAACTACTAAAATGTTCTTCTTCGCCATTTCAAATATATATCGTGGATGAACCAGGGCTATTTTTGGTCATAGTAGAACATTATAACAATTTAGTATTGAATTAGTAAGATATTAATCAATTATTTATACCCTTGGTCTTAAATTAGATACCGTTATTTTCATGCTACCAATATCGATGATATAGTCTTAACTTTTTATACGAAAAAAGGAGAACATTAGATTGACCGGTGCGAGAATTCACCTTTCATTCTGCAACGATTTTACCACAGATGACTGAACAACCCGATTTAAAAAATCAGCGCGAGCAAATCGACACAATTGATGAACAGATACTCGATCTTCTTCAACAAAGAAAGAGTGTTGTACAAGATGTGCTAAAACGTAAAGTGGAAAAGCAGCTCCCTGTTTTTGTAGCTAAACGCGAACTAGAAAAAACGGACTCTTTTAGAAAAAAAGCTATTGAACGGGGTTTGGATCCGGAATGGGCAGAAGACTTTTTGAGAATGGTGATGTCAGCATCCAGGGCAACCCAATCTGCGGATCATTTTCCAAGATCCACTGATGAACCCAAACACATCCTTTATGTAGGGGGTGAAGGCGGAATGGGAAAACTCTACCGGAAAATCACTGAACAGAGTGGCCATCATGCCTACAGCATCGACAAGGGAAATTGGCATCAGCTAGATGAAATAGCTCCTAAACTGGATATGGTTATTGTTTCAGTGCCCATCAATGTTACGGTTGATGTCATCAATCGTCTCGCTCCCAAATTAAAACCAAATACGATTCTTGCTGATTTTACGAGCAACAAAGAAGATCCGCTTAAGGCGATGATCTCTGCCCATCCCGGTCCTGTGATCGGCCTCCACCCCATGCACGGCCCTGATGTCCCAAACCTTTCAAAACAGCTGATGGTGATCTGTTCCGGGCGGGATGCAGAAAAAGGCGATTGGTACAGAAAACAGTGCGAACTTTGGGGTATGCGAATTATTGAAGCAAACCCTCAAAAACATGATCATGTCATGCACCTTGTGCAGGGTCTTCGACATTTTGTGGCTTTACTGCACGGCTCATTTATGAAAGAGTTTGATCTGAATCCCACTGAAATGCTGGATTATTCAAGCCCGATCTATCGTGCAGAACTGATGATGACCGGAAGAATTTTTGCTCAAAGTGCAGAACTATATGCAGACATTGTGTTTTCAAATCAGGAACGCCGCGACCTTCTTCTCTCATTTTTTAATCATCAAAAATCACTGATGGAAATGGTGGAAAATGATGACAAAGCAGGATTCATCAAAGAATTTGAATCCGTAACCGATTTCTTTGGGAGTTTTGCCTCGCAAGCCCTTATCGAGAGCGGCTATCTGATCAACAGGCTTTCAGATCGTTTTTCATGATTCGAGAAGAGTTCTATTTATTGAATAATCAATATCTTTTTGCACAATAATCTAAATTTTTCTCTATCCTTTTATCAGTTTTCGCCTCTTTAACCGGTACACTTGCATGCTTAAAAAACTAACGGTCTATTTTGTCACTTTTGTAGCTGTCTTGCTTATTGCAAGCCTTTCTGCCTATGCACAAGAAATTCAAATAGAGAGAATGATTACCATCGAACCTGAAGATATTCAGGAAATATGTGTACTGGATCCTCTTGATTACGATGATCATTTCAGATACAAACCAGCCCCCAACCGTTTTAAATCCAATGCTACCGACGGTGGGGCCGCTTTTGAAATCAACTATCTAAATAGCTGTGGCGGAGAAGTTTGGCCGGATGAGGCCATTGAGGCTTTTGATTATGCTGCTGAAATATGGGGGAGTCATCTGAGCTCTGAAGTTCCTATTACCATCAATGCAACCTGGAGATCACTCGGAAGCAATACACTGGGGAGCGCCGGACCTTCGACTCTGTTTGCGCTATCAGGTGAGGGCGTTTTTCCCAACACTTTTTATCCTATTGCACAAGTGAACGCTCTTCTTGGTAGAGATGTAAAGGAGGATCCAAGTACGACAGAAACCAGTGATATTATTGTGAATATCTCCTGTGATAGAGAAGATTGGTATTTTGGAACCGATGCAAACCCTCCATCCGGGCAGTATGACCTTGTCACTGTTTTACTTCACGAAATAGGACATGGAATTGGATTTTTGGGATCTGTATTTGGAAGTAATAACACCCAGACAGCTGATTGGGGATTTCCGATCGAAATTGAAGAGGGTGTAACTGAACGATTCCCCTTTGTTTATGATCAATTCACACTCGACGGAAACTTTGACAATCTGATCGATACAGACGCTTATCCTTTGAGTCAATCTACTAATACATCTGAAGATCTCTATCGAGCTGTAACAGGTCGAGTTGGAGGTGTGTTTTTTAGTGGATTAGACGCTGAATTTTCTCTTGAAAATATACGAGTCCCACTCTGGGCCCCGGTTCCCTATCAAGCCGGCTCAAGTTATTCCCATCTGAATCAAAACTTTTTTAATACCGATGGTCCGTATGGAAGTAGCGCTTTAATGAGACCCGCAATCCCAACGCAACTGGCTATTCACAGTCCGGGTCCTGTTTTTTGTGGAATGCTGAAAGATATGCTGTGGCCTCTTGGTCCTGCCTGTGAACTATTTCTTGAAGACACGGGCCCACTGGAACGACCCCTTCTCGCGTTACCGGGAAATGGGGCCTCAGGACAGAACCGAGTTCCTCAACTGGTGTGGAATGATGTAAATGGGGCCATTAGCTACCAAGTGCAGCTATCAAGAGATTTCTTGCATGCAAACATAATTCTTGACGAAACCGTTAACGGCACCTCGTTAACAGTGGATAACCAACTTGCCAATAGCACCCTTTACTTTTGGAGAGTTCGGGCGATAGGCCCTTCCGGCACGAGTAATTGGAGCGGAACATTCCGCTTTACCACACAGCTTGGGCTTCCGGATCAAGTGACCCTGATTTCACCACAAGACGAATTCATTAATGCACGTCCCGGCTTTGAATTCAGGTGGCAGGATGTTCCCGGTGTTGAAAGTTACGATCTGCAAGTTTCGACATCACTTGATTTTTCAAATCGAGTGATCGATGAAACACTCACAGATAATCAATATTCCGAGACTCAAAATCTTGATTTTTCTACTACATATTTTTGGCGGGTCAGAGCTTCTAACTCAACCGGAACAACCGATTGGAGTGAGGTTTGGTCGTTTACAACGATTATTGAAAAACCGGAAGCAGTGACAGTTAATGTGCTTCCCGGAGACAATCAAAATCAAATTCCACTGTTAGCTGATTTCATTTGGGAACCGAGTGCCCGCGCTTCGGATTATACCATTCAAATCTCTAAAGATGAGAATTTTTCTACACTGCCAATTAGCGGAGCAGTAAGTTCGCCAGAGTATAATAATGTCATTCCATTAGAGCCGGCGCAGGTTTATTTCTGGAGAGTACGTGCCTCTAATATTGGTGGTATCAGCGAATGGAGTGAACCCTTTACGTTTACATCTGTAGTTGACGTGACTAAGATCAATGACAATTTTCCAAATCCGTTCAATACGGCCACTAACTTAAGGTATCAACTATCCAGTCAAACCAATGTATTGATCGACCTATACGATATAGGAGGTCGGAGGGTAGCCGTGTTAGTCGATGGAGAACAGGCGCCTGGTGTTTACCTTGAATCCTTACAAGCCTATCCATTTGCCTCAGGTACTTACCTGCTCCGTTTTGTAGCGGATGGAGTGATGGATGTTCAAAAAATGACCATCATTAAGTAATTTGATGGTCAGTTCAATATCCAGATCGTATAGTTAAGCCATCCGGCAAAAGTCACCCATAGGATATAGGGTACCATGAGCCAACCGGCAGTTTTGTTTTGCCTGAAAAAATAGATTGTTAATCTCTGCTCTTTTAATCTCACTCATAAAGCATTATCTGATTTTATCTGAAGTTTTACTATAATGTTCATCGTTCTGTTTTACCAATCCAAAAAATATGCGCAACAGACGGTACACTCAAAAGTTATTACTCAGAACATTCAGATCGTTGATAACATTTCAATATTAGGTTTCTCGATTTTAACTATTTTGCATTCATGAAAAAGCATCTTTTTTTATTCATAGCACTGTTCAATCTGTTTCTTTTCATTGATGTTCAGGGGCAACAGATCGATATGTCAGAATTAAAATACAAGCCGGCTCCTGATACGCACGAAGTTTGCACATTAAACCCTACCGACTATAATGCTTTTTATTACATCAAGCCGGATGAAAGCTTGATGAACCTCATGAATAAAACAAACGAACAAATATTTGAGGTTGAGTATATATCTGATTCCGAGAACGTTTGCTCGTCTGCTGATTGGCCGACAGAAGCTGTAAACGCATTTGAATATGCTCTCAATATTTGGGCAATGCATATCCATTCCGACATCCCAATACGAGTTCGTGCTACCTGGAAAGGGTTTGATTCAGTCGGTGATCGGACAACCTTGGGAGGCGCCTCCCCATCTCTTGTTGTTCAAATTCCCGGTGTGGGCGTGCCCAATACGTGGTATTCACTTGCCCATATGACGGCTCTTTCAGGTGAACCGATTCGAGATCGAATCGATGATCTCAATCACGATATCAGTGTGAATATGAACTGTAATTTTGAACGCTGGTATTTTGGTACCGATGGCGATACCCCTGCAACTTTGATCGATTTTGTAACAGTTGTCTTGCATGAACTTGGACACGGGATTGGTTTTATTGGCAGTGTTTTCTCTGAGGAAGGAAGCAATACAGCCGAATGGGGATCAGGTGATCCTATTGTGCCATATATATTTGACCGATTCGCTGTGGATGGTAATGATAAAGATCTGATCGATTATGAAAACCCATCTACCGAACTACGAGAAGCGATTACCGGAGAGCGCGGCGGAATTTATTTAGATGGAACTGAATTAAACCTCACACTGCTGGATGAAGCTGCAGACCGTGCCAAGCTCTTCTCTCCACCTGATTATCAGCGCGGCTCAACCTACTCTCATTTTGATCAGGCATTATTTACCAACACACCGAATGCACTCATGAGACCGGGTATCGACAGAGCTTTAGCCATTCACACTCCGGGGCCTCTTTTTTGCGGATTCCTCAGAGATATGGAGTGGCCGCTAGGAGAAGCCTGTTTGCAGTACCTGACACCTTATGCCGCAGTTAATCTTGCATCAAATGAATTAAACTTTGGTGTCACAACTGTAGGGAGTGTTGAAGAACAATCCCTTCTCATCCGTAACGACTTAAACTCTGATGATGAACTGATCATCAACGTTACTACAGATGATCCTCAGTTTATATTGGTCAGTGGTAACGATTTTATCATTCAATCCGGCGAAGATCTTAATTTACCGGTGGCATTTACTCCTACAAGTGATGGTATTAAAGAGGCAACTCTCACCATAACTCACAATGCAAAAAACACCCCATCCCCCGTTACAGTTCGATTGGTTGGAGAGTCACTGTCTGCAAACCAACTCTCTCGTCTTGATCAAAGTTATCCCAATCCGGTCGTAGATATTGGATCAGGAGCAACGATATCCTACGCTTTGGCTAAAGAATCCAATGTAATTTTAGACCTATATACTTCAGCAGGGCAGCATGTACGATCAATCGTTGATGCTCGCCAACAGAGCGGCCGATATAATGTCAGTGTTAATTTAAGCGGGCTTTCAAGTGGAGTATATCTATATCGCATTGTTGTGGATGGAGAGATATCCTCAAAAAAATTATTACTTTTCCGCTAGTTCAGTTCCTCGTCTAGGGTCGAATATTAATCTCTATTTTTTTCGATTTCCCTGTTTCTTGATCCAGCATCGCCAGTGATTGGTGAATACGGTTAGCGATCTCTTTAAATCCGATAGCGGATACTGATGTTGGTGAGGCCTCTACCACCGGAGTTCCGGAATCACTCGTTTCTCTGATCTGTTCTCGCAGAGGAATTTCCCCTAAAAAAGGGACCTCCAGCTTTTGCGCAAGTTTCCTGGCACCATGTTTTCCAAAAATATAATACTTCTTCTCAGGCATATCCTCGGGTGTGAAATAAGCCATATTTTCAATCACACCAAGTACCGGAACATTTACTTTCTGGAACATGGCCACTCCTTTGCGAACATCATCCAATGCAACAACTTGAGGTGTTGAAACAATTACAGCCCCGGTAAGCGGAACCGTCTGAACAATCGTCAGCTGAATATCACCCGTACCCGGTGGAAGATCCAGTATCAGATAATCCAGTTCTCCCCATTCTACTTCTTGCATAAACTGTTTAACAGCGCTGGTCACCATAGGGCCTCTCCAAACCATCGCCTGATCCGTATCTACCAGAAAACCCATCGATACCAGATGTACTCCATGCTTGTAGATAGGCACCAGCTTCTTTTGAGTGGTAATATTGGGTCTCTCTTTTACCCCAAAAAGTGTCGGGACGGACGGTCCGTATATGTCCGTATCCAATAGTCCTACTTTTGCCCCGGCTTGCGACAAAGCTACGGCCAGGTTTGCGGCTACGGTTGATTTTCCGACCCCCCCTTTGCCGGAGGCAACCGCAATCACATGTTTTACACCGGAGAGAACCGGGTTCTGTTGAGGAGCTTGTTGCTCAGGGGCTTCCGGTTCCTTGCCTTCCAGTTCTTTTTGCCTGGATATATTAATACCTACGGTTATATCCATAACAGCTTCAGAATCTACATACTTATGGATGGCCGCCACACATGCCTTCTTTAGATGAGCTGCGAGCGCATCATTTTTACGAGGTAATTCAAGTGTAAATGAAACAAATTTTTCCTGTGTAATTAAATCCTGAATCAGATCCAGGGAGATCAGATCTTTCTCAAATTCCGGATGCATCACATAAGATAGTGCACTTTTAACCTGTTCTTTATGAATCGACATAACTGTATATCTATTAAATGTTTTATTACCTTTCTAAGATAGGCAGATTTTAAGCGAAATTAAATGTCACTACAGGTACCGATATTCCAAACCTTTGTAAGAATA